>NZ_VFTJ01000008.1:0-290154 GCF_006439595.1 Mesorhizobium sp. B3-1-9 | reverse complement strand
CGGCGGCACGACCGGGTCAATCCTCGGCGATGTGGTCGACAACGGCACGCTCAGCTTCAACCGCTCCAACCTCTATAGTTTCGGCGGCACGATCTCGGGCAGCGGCGGCGTCAGCCAGGATGGAACCGGCAACACCGTGCTCACGGCCGACAACACTTACGGCGGCACCACGCTGATTGTCGGCGGCGGCGGGCTCTACATCAATGGCAACCAGAGCGCCGCAACCGGGCTGACTGACGTCAATTTGGGCACGCTCGGCGGCAACGGCACCATCGGCGGCGATGTCTTCGTCGACGTGGCCGGCAGGCTGGCCCCCGGTGGCCTCGGCTCCGCGCCCGGCGCGCTCACCATCAACGGCAACCTCGAACTGGCCGACGGCTCGAATCTTGATTACTCGTTCGGCCAGGCAGGCGTGGTTGGCGGCGCATACAATGATCTGACGGTCGTCCACGGCAATCTGGCACTCGACGGCACCATCAACGTGACGGAGGCGCCCGGCGGCAATTTCGGGCCGGGCATCTATCGCGTCATCAGCTATGACGGGACGCTCAACGATCAGGGTCTCGACACCGCCTCGAGCGACTACAGCGTGCAGACCTCGATCGCGCATCAGGTCAATCTCGTAAACACCTCCGGCGTGCTGCTCAACTTCTGGGATGGCGCAGCCGGGCCGAAAGGCGACGGAACGATCAACGGGGGCGACGGCGTCTGGCAGAACTCCGCCGGCAACGACAACTGGACCAATAATGACGGGACGCTCAACGCTCCCTACCAGGATGGCGTCTTCGCCATCTTTGCCGGCGCTGCCGGTACGGTCGATGTCGACGACAGCCTGGGAGACATTCACTCCACCGGCATGCAATTTGCGACCGGCGGCTACCTGATCGAGGGCGACGGCATCGCGCTCGACGGACCGCGGGCGACGATCCGGGTCGGCGACGGCACGCTGGTCGGCGCAGCTTATGTGGCAACCGTCAATTCAGACCTCACCGGCGCCAGCCAGCTGGTGAAGACCGACCTCGGTACTCTCGTGCTCGGCGGCGCCAACAGCTACAGCGGCGGCACCGCCGTCAAGGGCGGCACTCTGCAGGTTTCAGCCGACGCCAATCTTGGCGACGCGACCGGCGGCTTGAGCCTGGATGATGGTACGACGCTCAAGACCACCGCGACCTTCACCTCGTCGCGCGATATTGGCCTGACCTCGGGTACCGGCACGTTCCAGACTGACGCCGACCTTATCCTGTCGGGCCAGCTCACCGGTGCCGGCGGCCTCAACAAGACCGGCGCCGGCGCGCTCACCCTCACCCGCGCGAACAGCTACGCGGGGTCAACCACGGTCACGGCCGGCGGCCTCTATGTCGATGGCGACAACAGCGCGGTCGCCGGTGCGGTCTCTGTCGGAAGCGGCGCGACCCTCGGCGGCAACGGTGTCATCGGCGGCGATGTCACGGTTGCCGACGGCGCGACCCTGTCGCCCGGCTCTGCCGACGGGATACCAGGCACGCTGGCGATCGCCGGGAACCTCAATCTCTCCAGCGGCGCGGTCCTCAACTATTCTTTCGGTGAGGCCGATGTCGCCGGCGGGGCGCTCAACGATCTGACCACGGTCGGCGGCAATCTCGTGCTCGACGGCACGCTCAACGTCGGCGTGAGCGCCGGCGGCACCTTCGGGCCAGGCGTCTATCGCGTCTTCAGCTATGATGGCACGCTGACCAACAACGGGCTCGTCGTCGGGGCGATCCCATCGTCGGGTTATTCGATCCAGACCTCGATCGACCACCAGGTGAACCTCGTCAACACCGAAGGCCTGACCTTCAACTACTGGGACGGCAATACCGGGCCGAAAAACAATGGCGCGGTCAATGGCGGCGACGGCGTCTGGCAGTCGGCCGCCGGCAATGACAATTGGGCAAACGAGACGGGTACGGCCAATGCCGGCTTCGCCGACGCCTCCTTCGCCATCTTCGCCGGACAGGCCGGCACCGTAACCGTGGACGACAGCCTGGGCCAGGTGGCCGCATCGGGCATGCAATTCATGACCGATGGCTACATCGTCCGGGGCGACGGGATCGAGCTCGTCGGGCCGTCCGGCAGCATAGTCGTCGGTGACGGCACGGCGGCTGGCGCGGAGATGACGGCAACGATCGCCTCCGTCCTCTCTGGGGACGCACAATTGGTGAAGTCGGATCGCGGCACGCTGGTCCTGACAGGTATCAACAGCTACACGGGTGGCACGGCAATCAATGGCGGCACGCTGCGGGTCTCGCAGGACGCCAATCTGGGTGATGCCGCCGGAGCGCTCTCCTTCGACGGCGGCACGCTCGGCACGACCGGCAGCTTCGCCACCTCGCGTGCGGTCAACGTGATGAGCTCCGGCACGATTTCGGCCGACGCCGGGACCACCTTGACCCTGAACGGGGCTGTGACCGGGTCGGGCGCGTTCAACAAAGCTGGACAGGGAACGCTTGTTCTGACGGCGGGAGGCTCGACGTTCTCGGGACCGACTTCCGTCCAGCAGGGCACGCTGAAGGCGGGCGCGGCGGACGTGCTGCGCGCCGGCTCTGCCTTCACCGTTGCTTCCGGCGCGACGCTCGATCTCGGCGGCTTCAACCAGGCCGTCGCCTCGCTCAACAATGGCGGCTCCGTGCGCCTCGGCGCCGCGGCACCCGGCACGGTGCTGACCATCAATGGCGACTACGTCGGCGCCGACGGAACCATCTTCCTCAATGCCACGCTCGATGGCGATGGCTCGACCACCGACAGGCTGGTTGTGCATGGCAGCACCTCGGGCACCTCGGTGCTCTCGGTCACCAATGTCGGCGGGGCAGGGGTCCAGACAGTGGAAGGCATCAAGATCGTGGACGTCGATGGAAGTTCGGCGGGCACCTTCACGCTTGCCGGCGACTATGTCTTCCAGGGCGACCAGGCCGTGGTCAGCGGCGCCTACGCCTATCGGCTCTATCAGAACGGCGTCAGCACGCCGGCCGACGGCGACTGGTATCTGCGCTCGGCGCTGATCAACAATCCGCTCTATTCGCCGGCGGTGCCGATCTACGAGGCCTATCCCGGCGTGCTGCAGAGTCTCAACGAACTCGGCACCCTGCAGCAGCGCGTCGGCAACCGCTCGTGGACGGGAGCAAGCCAGGGCGCCGACGAGATCGGCAGCGTCCCAACCCAGAGCGCGATCTGGGCGCGCATCGAGGCGGCGCATACAAGGCAGAGCCCTGGGAGCGCGACCACCGTCTCGGACTATGACGTGACCACCTGGAAGCTGCAGTCCGGCATCGACGGGCTGCTTTATGAGGATGCCACCGGAATTCTTCTGGGCGGCCTCACCTTCCACTACGGAACGGCTTCGTCGGACATCTCATCGATCTACGGCGCCGGTTCCGTCCAGGCCACCGGCTATGGCTTCGGCGGAACCTTGACCTGCTATGGCGACAACGGCTTCTACACCGACGCTCAGGGCGAGATGACCTGGTATGACAGCGACTTGAGGTCCGCCACGCTGGGCAGCGAGCTTGCCAAGGGCAACAACGGCTTTGGCTATGCGCTGAGCATCGAGGCCGGACAGAAACTTGCGCTGCAGGGCAAGTGGACGCTGACGCCGCAGGCTCAGCTCGCCTATTCCTCGGTTCGCTTCAGCAGCTTCACCGATCCGTTCGATGCGGCGGTGTCGCTGGGTGGCAGCGATGCCCTGATCGGCCGCGCCGGCCTGTCGCTCGATTATGAGGATGCCTGGACGGGCGCTCAAGGCAAGGTCAGCCGCTCGCATCTCTACGGAATCGCCAACCTCTACTACGACTTCCTCGACGGCAATGACGTCGATGTCTCGGGCACGGCGCTGCACGAGCACGACCAGCCGCTCTGGGGCGGGCTGGGTGTCGGCGGGTCGCTCTCCTGGGCCGACGACCGCTACATGGTCTACGGCGAGGCCTTCGCCAAATCGAGCCTGAAAAACGTCGGTGACAGCCGGGCAATCGGTGCAAAGCTCGGCTTCAGCGTGCGCTGGTAGCAGCTGACCATCTGCTCACTCCCGATCGGAATGCACGTGGCTGCTCGCATTCCGGCGGAGCGGCCTTTGAAGATGGAAACAAAGATCAGACGGTTCTCAAACGGCACGATCGGCGAATGTCGGCATTGGTGCTTGCGTGTCCCGCAACCAACGTACGCAGTACCGCAGGCATTGTTTTTGTAGCAGGAGGTGAGGCGCAAGGAACGGGTCCAGCTACCAGTGTAAAGCGCCTCCCGGCGGAGACTCGCCTTGGCTACCTTGCGGCCTATCTGCGCAGCTTCACGGGGCAGGAACCAAGCGACGCCGACGTGGCCCACTTCTCCACCTTCGTCATGCAGGCGCGATCACGACAAACGGCCCTCAAGTAGCGGGCAAGATGTCCTCAGGCCTGTGCCGTTGCCACGTGCATCAAAATATCCACCAGACGATCCTGGCCCGACCCTCGAAGCGCTTCCGGCGGACTCCGACCGTAACCAACCGTCAGCAGCAGTCCATCCGTAGCGGCCATGATGACAGCAGCGCGTTGCAGCCCGGCGTCCAAGGAGAGTTCCGGTCTTATGCGCAGGATCAGATCGCGGAATCGGACGAGCTGCTCGTCGCACAGCCGATCCAGCGCTTTGCTGGCGATGGGGTCGCGATGCGCCAGGTTCCAAAGTTCGTAGAAGAACCCGGCGGTGTGGGCGTTCTTGTTGTCCTCGATGAGGAAATGCAGCATGCGCCGAAGCTTGGTCTCTGCATTGCCGAGAGTCTCGCTTTCGAGGCGGCCAAAGGCTTCGTTGTAGTCATGCGTAATGGAGTCGATGACGGCCTCGAAGAGTTTTGCCTTGTTGCCGAAGAAATGTTGAACGGTGGCGATCCTCACATCGCAGCCGGAGGCAACGGCCCGCAGGGTGAGGGCGCCATAGCCGTCGCCGATCATGATCGCACGCGCGACGTCTACGATCTGGGCGCTGCGCTCGCCGGCCGCCATCCTCTTCTTGCCCTTGACCCGCTGATCCATCTTGCCCTCCCGTTTCCCTCGACTAGCAGTTCGAGGCGTTTGCGTCATCGCGTTCACGAGAACGGTATAGACGGTATTCGGCGTATTGTTTATAGGTCAATTGACACATTGAGTGGGGTTTGTTAACACATTAACTACCGCGTGGCCGCAGCGCTGGCGAGATTTTTGGGTTCACGTCGGAGGAGGACGGCAGGCTCGATACAAATTCAATCCACAGACGGGATTGGGCGTCCGCTCATCGCCCTGACGTTGGCCGCTCTTTCGCCGGGAGAGGCGAGACGAGGCAGATAACCATTTACCAACCGTCATGCGGTTCACGAAACCAACCAAGGGGAAGAACATGTCGCATCGTTCACGGCCACCGCTATCCGGATTTGGCGCGGCGTTGATTGGAGCCTTCTCAGGCTGGCTCATGCCGGCTCAGGCGGGCGCTTCGGATTTCCCATCTCTTCAGGATCTCTACACGGGGAGCTATCGGCTGCCGCCGTCTGAAAGCCCCAAACCCGTCACCGGCAAGAAGATCTGGTTCGTTTCCTGCAGCCAGGACGTCAGTCTCTGCGCGGCGGAGGCAGCAGGTACTCAGGAAGCGGGCCGGCTGTTGGGATGGGACACCACGATCTTCGATGGAAAATACGATCCGGCCGTCATGGCCAACGGCATCAGGCAGGCGATCGCCGGCAAGTTCGATGCGGTTGTTCTCGCCGGCGCCGACTGCAACGGCGTCAAGGGACCTTTGGCGGAGGCCAGGGACTCCGGCCTGAAGATCGTCAGTATCGAGGGGGTGGACTGCAGCGTCAGCGATCCGGGCGAGCCTTCCCTGTTCGACGCTGCCGTCACCTATGTCGAGGGCGATCTCATTCCCTGGGTCAAGAAATATGGTGCCTGGCAGGCCGACTACGTCATCGCCAAGACCGGGGGCAAGGCTGAGGCCATTGTGTTGGCCAGCGACGAGGTGCTCGTTTCAAAGCTGACGAGCGAAGCCACGATCGAAGAGTTGAAACGCTGCCCGGGCTGCACTGTCCACGAAGTGTCGTTCAGCTACGGTTCCCAAGGCCCGCAACTGCAACAGCTTGCTGAACAGGCATTGTTGCGCTTCCCCAATGCGAACAGCCTCATTGTTCCCGCGGATTCCGTCATCCTGAGCGGAGTCGGACCGGCGATCGAAGCGTCCGGACGAGATTTGGTTGTCGTGGCCGCGGAGGGCCAGGAGGCAACGATGAATCTTGTGCGGGCGGGCAGCCGGCAGGTCAGTGCGGGCGTCGGAATTCCCAGCGCCTGGGAAGGCTATGCCGCGGTTGACGCGTTAAACAGGGTCTTCAACGGGCAACCGGCCGTCAATTCGGGGGCTGGCCTGCAAGTTTTCGACAAGGATCACAACGCTGGCACCGCCGGTGCGTTCAATGCTTCGACGGATTTCGTCGCCGCCTACAAGAAAGCCTGGGGCATCACGGAATGAATGCGGCTAAATTCGCCGTCAGGTTGCACGCAATCTCGAAGGCCTATGGAGCGACCCGGGCTTTGGAGGATGTATCGTTCGATGTATCCTCGGGAAGCATCCATGCGCTGCTCGGCGGCAACGGATCGGGCAAATCGACGCTGATCAAGATCCTGGCCGGTGTCGTCGGAGCCGACGCAGGTCGGATCGACCTCGGGGGCGTCGAGTTTGCCGCGTCCACTTTTTCGGCGGCAACGGCGAAGAAATGCTCGATCCACGTCGTGCACCAACATTCCTCGACATTCCCGCATCTGTCGGTGGCAGAAAATCTTTCAATAGGCAGGGGCTTCGAGACGGCCGGGTTTGGACGCATTTCCTGGTCGAGTGTCAGGCGGAGGGCCAACAAGGTGCTCGAGCGCTTCGGCATCGAGGCAGATCCGGATCAACTTCTCTCGAATTTGCGCCCGGCGGCCCAAATGATGGTGGCGATCGCCCGAGCCCTGCAGGATCAGGAGGGCGAATCGAGCGGATTGCTGGTTCTGGACGAGCCCACTTCGGCGCTGTCGGCGGCGGAAGCGGACAGGCTCGCCGCAGCACTCCGCCGCTTCTCGGCGGCCGGCCAGACCATCATCATCGTCACCCATCATCTTCAGGAGGTCATGGATCTTGCCGACCACGTCACGGTGCTGCGTGATGGAAAGGTCGCGGGGAATCTTTCCGGCGATTCAATAACCAAGGCGATGCTTGTCCAGCTCATCGCGGGCCCCAACCACACTGCTGCTAGCAGGCCGGCGGGTGTGGTCCCCGGCGCGATGCTGCTGGAGACAAGAGGGCTTAAGGGCGGGCCGCTTCGCGGCGTCGACCTGTCGGCACGAGCCGGCGAAATCATCGGTATCGCCGGACTGTTGGGCAGTGGCCGAAGCGCGCTGCTGCGTACCCTCTTCGGCATAATCAGGCCGACCGGGGGTGCAATACTGCTCGACGGACATCCGTATACCGCGGTCGATCCCAGGGCCGCTGTGCGTGCCGGCATGGCCTTCGTTCCCGAGGACCGGATGGCAGACGGAATATTTGCCAGCCTGTCGGTCATGAACAATTTCAGCGTTGCAAGTCTTGATCGATACTGGTCGGGATTGCGCCTGCGCTTCGACGCCGAAAAGCGGGAGGCGCTCCGCCTTGCCGATCTGGTCGGTCTCAAACCGCGTCGCGTCGATCTCGCCGTCGACAAACTATCCGGTGGCAATCAGCAAAAGGTAGCGATCGGACGATGGCTGTCGCGCAAACCCCGCTTGCTGCTTCTCGATGAGCCGACGCAGGGTGTCGACATCGGCGCCAGGGCGGAGATCCACCGACTGATCCGCGCCGCCGCGATGGAAGGCGCGGCGGCCATTGTCGTCTCATCGGATTTTTCTGAACTTGTCGACCTGTGCGATCGCGCCCTGGTGCTGAACGGTGGCAGGATCTGCGCCCATGTGTCCGGAAACGAACTCACGACACAACACCTCCATGAACTCACCCAACTGCGAGTGGCAGCATGACCGAACCAGCTCTCGCCGCAACCGGCACGAACAATGCAAAGCCCGCGCCGCGGGAGTATGGCGCCCGTAGGTTCTTCCGCCTTTATGGCGAGGCCTACGCTCTTGTGGCACTCCTGGCTCTGATCGCGATTTTCTTCACGCTCTTGCCGGCGACACGCGAGACCTTCCCGACGTCGGCCAATCTGCGCATCGTGATCGCCAATCAGGCGGTCTTGGCGATCGTAGCGCTGGCAGCCTTCGTCCCGCTGATCGTCAACGAGTTCGACGTCAGCGTGGGCGCAAATCTCGGGCTTTCTTCTATTTTTGCAGCGGTCGCGATGTCGGCAGGCATGCCCTGGTTCCTGGCGCTGTTGCTTGCGGTCGCGATCGGCACATCCATCGGTGTCGTAAACGGCGTCCTGGTCACACGCGCCGGAATCAACTCGTTGATTTCGACACTCGGCATATCGATCATTATCCATGGAATCGTGACCTGGAAGACTGGCGGCGTCAGCATCGTCAGCAACATTCCGCCGATCCTGTCCAAATTCGGATCAGGCACCCTGTTCGGGATTCCGCTGCCCTTCTTCGCTCTTCTCATCGTCGCGCTGCTTCTCGGATATGTGATCATCTTCACGCCGTTCGGCCGCTATCTCTATGCGATCGGCTCAAACATCTCGGCAGCCAAACTCGTCGGCATCAATACGACCCGCATGGTGATCCTCAGTTTCGTGATATCCGGTGCCCTGTCGGGCTTCGCCGGTTTCATCCAGATCGCCAGGACGGGCGGCGCAAACCCGCGTGTCGGCGAATCCTTCACCTTGCCGGCCCTCGCGGCGGCGTTTCTTAGCGCCTCCGCAATTCTGCCGGGCACCTACAACGTCGCCGGAGTTATCGTCGCCGTATTCTTCCTGGCGACCATCAACAGCGGTCTCAACCTTGCCGGCGCCGAGGTCTACGTCAACGATCTGGTCAACGGCTTTGCCCTCATCCTCGGTGTCGGTCTTTCCAAGTTCCTGGGTCGCAACCGCGCCTGAAGTGCCGCCGCCCTCAAGGGAGCTTGGCCGTCTGCGGCGCGACGCGGCTCAACTTGCCTCAAACGGCGTCCTCCCGAACGTCACTCATGATGTGGTCGAGAAAGAGCCGGAACAGTTCGCGCTCGGAGGTGATGTCCAGTTTGTCATAGACCATTCGCTTGCGGTTCTTGACCACCTGATGGCTGATGCCCATGGCCTTCGCGATGGCGGCATTGTGATAGCCTCGAAGGGATAGATGCACGATCTGGAGTTCACGCGGGGCAAGGTTAGCAGGACTGTAGGTTTCGACCGCGACATCGAACAGAAGCGAAGGCGGCGCGCCGCGCGTGGCGGACAAGCCGTCTGAGACTTGGTCTGTTTGAGCCGTCGGGTTCGCGTTGGGCGTACCGAGATGCGTCTGATGAATCGAGTTTGCCAGCGCCAGATAGGTGCGCAGCAAAAGCACCGTCCGCATGGAGAACTGCCCCTCGGCGCGATCCCAGCAGAGAACCAGGGTAGCGCCATTCGAATCCGGAAGCATGACGACGATATCGTCGGACACGCCTTCCGATGTCAGCAGGTCGTGATAGGTCTGAAATCCTCTTTCGGCAACGGTGTGGTCGCGGAACAGCTCAACGCCGAGTTGGGGGCCATTCAGGCACAGCCGGTAGAACGGATCGAACCGGTAGAAACCGCTCAGGTAAACATCGAACGAATGAAAATCGCCGCCTTCTCGAAACAGGCAAACTGGCGGCTCGTTGGGGCCATAGCGGAAAATATAGCGATAGTTCCAATGCAGCAGGGAGCTCAACGCTTCCAGGAGTTGGAACTGGAAGTCAGCCTCGCCCCGGTGGTCGAGTGCACGCGATAACAGTCCCAATGTGACTTCCGAGGATCGCGTCACCATTTCCCTGGCTTTCGCCAAGCGCTCCCGCCTGGATCGGCGTACACGCCCGCGTCTGAAAAAGCCTCCTTCCGCATAGGTCGTGGTTCCTCCGACAAACGGCGCATGGGTACTGGGGTCATCATGCATTTTGCCTGTCTTCTCCATAGCTTAGTCAAGACCCGAGAGCGTCGCAATTGCGCGCCGCAAGAAGATAGCGAGGAACGCTGGATGGCTGTGAAGACAGAAGCTTTTTCCAACCCCGGAGACGCGCTGCAAGCCTACGTGCGCGCCTTCGCGCGGAAGGATATTGGCGCGATCATGGAGCTGTTTTCCAATGGCGGACTCGTCGAGATTCCCATGCTGAAGCCGAACCGGCTGTTCGGACAGACAGAACTGCGCCGCGGTCATGAAGCGATTTTCGAGGCCGTCTCTTCGTCACGCTTCGAACTGTCTGAGCCAGCGGTCAACGATATCGTTGCCATTGCAAGCGGCAGGCTGAAAACGGAGCGGGGCGGCGTCCAGCACGTGCATCCCGTCGCCGTTGTTGCGGAAGTCGATTCGGAGCGCCTGATGCGTCTCAGTCTCTATATGGACGGCCGCAATCAGCGCCTCTGGTCAGACAAGGCGATCCTTTAGGCTCCCGCACTTTTCACGTCGAAAACGCATCGAAAGCACCAATAGCCATGACCCCCACACAAGCGTTCCGCAGATATTGCGACCATTTCATCGCCGGCGATGCCGAGGCGATCGCTTCAATGTTCACCGATGATGGGGAGTTCATCGTACCCATGGCCGACAAGCCGGCTAAAGGCCGCGCCAGCATCGAAAAGGAGATGCGGCAGGCGGCCCTCAGCCAAAAGAACATACAGGTGGAGGTCACTGCGGCGATCGACGCCGGTGCGACCGGTTTTGTTGAGGCCAACTACTCCGCAGAGGTTGTCGGGACCGGCGGCAAGCTTGATGGCACGCCGCATCGCGTCGATTTTCGCATGGTCGGCGAGATCACGCTCGTCGACGGCAAGATCAAGCGGCTTGCGGAGTACCTGGACCGCCGACCGATCTTCCCCGAAGAGCGCCAGCGGGTCTTCACCGTCAATCGACTCTCGCCCTATTTCGGTAAGTCCGTGGAAGAGGGCTGCATGGAGTGGATGGTCTACAACAACATGCATTTCCCGATGATCTACGGGCGAATGCCCTTCCAGGAATACGACACCCTTCTCAATGGCGTTACGCTGTGGGATGTCGGCCTTGAGCGGCAGACCCAGCTCAAGGGTCCCGACGCGCTGCGGTTCATGGACTATCTGTCATGCCGGGACATGTCCACCATGAAGGTCGGCCAATGCCGTTACACATTGCTGACCGACGAGAACGGTATCTGCTTGTGCGATCCGGTCGTGCTGCGTCCATCGGAAGACACGATCTGGATCTCGCACGGAAACACCGACATCACGCTTTGGGCGCGCGGCATCGTGATGGGCTCGGACTGGAAGGTGGAAGTGTCCGAACCGGACATCGCCCCCATGCAGATTCAGGGCCCGCTCTCCATCGAGGTCATGAAGGCGATATGCGCGGACCCGGTCTGGGAGTTGAAGAACTACACATGCATGCGGACAACGGTGCTCGGCAAGGATGTGGTCGTTTCGCGCACGGGCTGGAGCAGCGGCGAAGGCTTCGAAATCTATCCCCTGTCGTCCGTGGGCGCGACCGACATCTGGGACGCGGTCAAGAAAGCGGGCGAGCCTTACGATATCATGGTCATGGGCCCCAACATCTTCCGCGCGCTCGAGCGGGGCGTGACCGACATCAGCTACTACACCAATTCGGGCATGAACGCGCTTGAGGATCTTGGCAACAAATTCGTCCATCTCGACGTCGAGGCCGATTTCATAGGCAAGGATGCGCTGAAACGGATCAGGGCCGATGGCGTCAGGCGCAAGTCGGTTGGCCTGTTCATCGAAGGACCGGTTCCGCGCATGGAGTGGTTCTGGGATGCCAAGGACGCGAGAGGCAATCCCGGCGTCGTGCGATGGGCGGCGCACTCATTCGCGCTCGACCGCAGCCTCGGTATCGCGCTGGTCGATGCCTCGGTCGAAGTCGGCGATGTGATCGAAGTCAGCCACCCGCTCGGCGTCGTGAAGGCCGAGGTCACCACGGTTCCGTTCGTTGGCAAATCGTCCTGAGCGCACAGGCATCGTACCCGGGAGAGAGCGATGAACGATTTCTGTCACATCATAAACGGCGTGCAGGTCACGGCGCGCAACCATTTCAACGTGTACAACCCGTCGACGGCGGCGATCGCAGGCAGAGCTCCTGAGGCAGAGAAAACGGATATCGACAACGCAGTCTCGGCGGCGCGGGCGGCGTTCGAAGGCTGGAGCAGGACGTCGAATGAAGTCCGCAAGAAGGCCGTTCATGATGCCGCCAATGCCATCGAAAAGCATCTGGAAGAGCTCGCGACACTGCTGACCCTGGAACAGGGTAAGCCGCTTGGCGGGATGGGCTCACGCTTCGAACTCGCAGGCGCCATGGCCTGGACCCGTTACACCGCGGACCTCGAACTTCCGGTGCAAATCCTTCAGGACAACGATGAAGGCCGCGTCGAGCTCCATCGAAAGCCGCTCGGCGTGGTCGGCTCTATCACCCCCTGGAACTGGCCGCTGATGATTGCTTGCTGGCATATCATGCCGGCGATCCGCGCTGGCAATACCGTCGTCGTCAAGCCGTCGCCCTACACGCCGCTGTCAACCATCCGTATGGTCGAAATTCTTAACGGGTGCCTGCCGGCTGGCGTGGTCAACGTCGTCGCCGGCCAGGACAATGTCGGCCACCTGATCTCCGAACATGCCGGCATCAGCAAGCTTGTCTTCACGGGCTCGACATCGACCGGCAAGAAGGTGATGCGGTCGGCCTCTGATACGCTCAAGCGCCTGACTCTCGAGCTTGGAGGCAACGACGCGGGCATCGTCCTTCCAGATGTCGATCCGGCCGCGATTGCCGAAGGGCTTTTTTGGGGCGCCTTCATCAACAGCGGACAGACCTGCGCTGCCATGAAACGGCTTTATGTGCACGCCGACGTTCATGACGCAGTCTGCGAGAACCTGGTTTCCTTTGCCGCAAAGGTCACGATGGGCGACGGCATGGACGAGGCCAACTTGCTGGGACCAATCCAGAACAGGGCCCAGTTCGACAAGGTGACGCGGCTGGTGGAAGACGCCAAGACGCGTGGCGGGAAAGTTCTGCTCGGCGGAAGCGCCAAGGAAGGCCCAGGCCACTTCTATCCGATCACCCTTATCTCCGGCCTCGCCAATGGGGATCCATTGGTCGATGAGGAGCAGTTCGGCCCCGTCCTGCCGATCATCCGCTATGCCGACGTCAACGATGCGATCCGAGAGGCCAACAACAGTGTGAACGGCCTTGGTGGCTCGGTATGGTCCAGGGATGTCAGGGAAGCCAAACGGATCGCATCGCACCTCGAATGCGGCTCGGTCTGGATCAACAAGCACGGCGCCATCCAGCCGAACGCACCGTTCGGGGGCGTCAAATCTTCCGGCATCGGCGTCGAATTTGGCCAACTTGGACTTGAGGAGAACAGTTCGGTCCAAGTCATCTTTTCATGACTGCAGCTAAAGATAAATCAATAAAATACGAAGAGTAATCTCCCTATCAATTCAAACCAGCTGAAGCGTAATCGAATTGCCAAGTATAATGGCGGAATTTTTGGGATTTATGGCATTCCAGACCTCTGGTCGAGCGGGTAAAGTCAGGCTGAGAGCTTGTTTCGCTCGCTGGGCGGAGGCGCGGCGCCTTCACATTACGCCCACGACTCACCCGCGGATCAATCATGCCGAGCGTCGCTCGGCGGCGACCTTCCCCATAATTGCTCCATTGTCGTTATTTTATCAATCGTTACGAAGGGCTTGGCCAAGGCCCGCGCCGAGACATCTCATCCGCCTGCGAACCCGGCTTGTGACTCCTCACGGCCGAGCCAGTCGCTCAATCGAGCCTGGGGAACATTCAGCAGACCTCGTGATTAGGCGGCTTCCGGGCCCATCACGGTCTGGAAGTCCAGCAATTGCGGTCACAAACGAAAGGCGGCCATCATGGGTTTTTTCTCGAAGGACATCAAAACGTTGGACGACCTGTTCGTTCACACGCTTCAGGACATCTACTATGCGGAGCAGCAGATCCTAAAAGCGCTGCCAAAGATGATCGAGAAGGCTTCAGACGGCAATTTGAAGGCTGGGTTCGAGAAGCATCTTCGCGAAACGGAGGGCCATGTCGCGCGGGTCGAAGAGGTCTTCGAGATGCACGGCCAGAAGATTAAGGCGGTCGATTGCCCTGCGATCGACGGCATTCTCGAGGAGGCCGACGATGTCAGCGCCGATGTCGACGACAAGGAGGTTCTCGACGCTGCTTTGATCGCGTCGGCTCAAGCCGTCGAGCACTACGAAATGACGCGCTATGGAACGCTGATAGCGTGGGCCAAGCAACTCGGCCGAGACGACTGCGCCGCTGTCCTGGCCGAGACCCTCAAGGAAGAGAAAGCGGCTGACGACAAGCTGTCGGAAATTGCCGAGCGCAAGGTCAATGCCATGGCGGCGGAATGACAGGCCACGCGGCTCCGCCGCTCAACTCTCCGAGGAAGGCAGGAAGGGAACTTTGCTTTGATTGCCGGTTACGCCGGGTGTGTTAACATTTGTTATGAGCAGGCCCGTGCGTCGACACACCGTGATCCCGATAGAAACCCAAACCGCGGCTCCAAAGCGTTCAACGCTCGATGGGGAACTGCTTGCCGCGTTTGAGATCGTCGCAGACGAGCCAGCGCCTGAGCGGCTGGTTGAGTTGGCACGGGAATTGGAAGCGGCTGCTCGGATGGCGAAAGCCGACGGCAAGCTGCACTGACAAAACTTCAAGGTCGCACCGCCAGCCGGGTTAAATCCCGTCTGGCGGTGTTGGAGGCTTCTGGCGTCAAAGCTTGAGAGCATAGATGCCCGCTTTAAAAATCTGCTTGCCGAGCTCACGCCGAAATGGATGCGCAAACTGCGGCGGCCGGCTGGTGCTATGTCGCGCAAGCCGCGAGAGATTGCACACGGCGTCAAGCGCGATCCTGGCTTCGAGGGCGAAGATCGATCGCCAAGTAAAGACAGCCCTCGAAATTTTTACAGCGGCTGAACATCGATTGAGGCCGCAACAGGAACCTACCTGTTCGCGGCGCATTAGCCTTGATCATCCAATCCAAGCTATCCTCCAGGAGGCGTTTTTGCGGACGATGAATTCCGGCTCGTCAGCCCTCCAAAATGAGGCGACGATCCTCGATCTGATCCCAGCTTTGAGAGCTTTTGCGCGCACCTTCTGTAGAGACAAGACCGACGCAGACGATCTCGTGCAGGAAACTCTCCTCAAGGGCATAGCGCATATCGATCAGTTCGAACCCGGCACGCGAATGAAGTCCTGGCTGTTCACGATCATGCGCAACACCTTCTACACAAAGCACAAGGTCTATATGCGCGAGGCGCCAGGAGCGACCGACTGCGCATCGGCCCGTTCAATCAGCTATGGCGACCAGGAATGGCATATCCGCAGCCAGGAGGTTCACGCCGCCATCGGCAAATTGCCGCCCCAGCAGCGCGAGGTCCTGGTGCTGATCGCCATCCTGGGCGTGAGCTATGAGGAAACAGCGAGCATCTGCGGTTGCGCCATCGGCACGATCAAAAGTCGGTTGAACCGAGCACGCATGTCATTGATTGAAGACCTGGGGGAGACGTCTCCAGCCGCCGCCGTGGATACTTCGTCCAATGTTGCGGTGCCTTCCTGGTCGTCCTCCAGCCGGCGCTAGAGCAATTTCCAAGAAAAGTGCGCAGCGGTTTTCTGTCCGGAATTGCGTAAAAACAATGAGTTGGAGCAGTTCGGCGATTCTATCAAACGCTGAACTGCTCCAAGTGCAAGAATGCATTACGCTTTGTGGAACAGACCGCCTTCCATCGAGTTAGTCGCAGACACACGATTGGAAACCCCAATGGCATACGCTGCCGAAACTCCCTCACCGGAAATCGTCGAACGGGAACGGTGCGCGGCCATGGCCGAGGCACAGGCAATGGAATTCGAACGCATCAAGATGTACCCGGTGGCGCGCGCGATGCGTGCCTTGGCGCGTCGCATCAAGGAGTCCGGCTTGCCGATGCGCTTCCAGTCGCAAACTGCTTCCGGCAGCATCGAACGTGCCGCCATTTGATGGCCGTGACTTGAGCGACCTCGCACCGATTTCGGCGAAGGCCATACACATTTGCGTCGACATGCAGCGGATGTTCGCGCCGCCGGGTCCTTGGGCGGTCGAATGGCTGCCCGCGATCCTGCCGCAGGTGCAGAGGCTGGTTGGCAAGCGGCCCGAAGCCACCATCTTCACCAGGTTCATCCCCGCGAGAAATCCCGGCGACGGCCACGGCCAGTGGAAGCAGTATTATGAGCGTTGGGCGCAAATGACGATCGCAAGGGCAGGCAAGGAAATGATCGAACTGTTGCCCGAGCTTGCCGTTCATCTGCCGCCGGCGCGCTTGTTCGACAAGCCGATCTATTCGCCATGGCTAAGCGGCGAACTGTCGGGCGTGCTCCAGTCCGAAGGCGTCGAAGAGATCATCGTCAGCGGTGGCGAGGCCGATATGTGCGTTCTGGCCACGCTGCTGGGCTCGATCGATCTGGGTTACCGCACCATCCTTGCCGAGGACGCCATCTGCAGCACGTCGGACGAGGCGTATGAGAACATCCTCAAGCTTTTCACCAAGCGCTACTCGCATCATGTCGAGGTGGCGCCGGTGGAAGCCATCCTCGAATGCTGGCAGTAGGCGACCCATTGATAGGCCGCGCCGTCTGAACGGCAAGCTCCATTTCCACCCGGGAACATTTCGCGGCGACCTCAGTGGTCGGACTTGAGCATGCCGACCCGAAAGAGATTAAGGTGAAGCTCGACCGTTGGAAAAGGAGACGGGACTCGAGAGTTGAAGAGAGCAGGCGGCGAGAAATCAAGGAGTTATGGATGATGCGTTTTTTTCGAAATAACGGCCTGCTGATCACCGTCTTCGCCATCTTCGTTGCATGTCTGGTCGGCCAGGCAATCTCGGGCTATTTCGCCAGCCAACAGGACAGGGCGATGCATGGCTTGGCGAACCAGTCCTTTGCCTCGTTTCTCGGATCCGGTGAATTTCAGGAAAGCGTTTTCGAGAACTGGGAAAGCGAATTCCTGGAAAAATGGGCCTATGTTTTCCTCACCGCTTATCTGGTGCAGCGCGGTTCGGCAGAGTCCAGGGATCCCGATGCGGACTCACCGGAAAACGAAGATCCCGCCAGACATCGCGAAGAGCCTGATGCCCCCTGGCCGGTAAGGCGCGGTGGGATCATTCTCTGGCTCTATTCGCATTCGCTTGGAACAGCGCTCTTTCTGATCTTCGTCGCGACCTTCGTCTTCCATCTTTGGCAAAGCACGCGCCACGCGGCAGAAGAAGCCGCGCTGCATCACCAGCCGGCGGAGACCATTCTGGCGCATCTCGTTTCCGGGCAATTCTGGTTCGAAAGCTTTCAGAACTGGCAGAGCGAGTTTCTGTCGACGGGCGTCCTGGTGCTGCTGGCAATCTGGCTGAGGGAGCGCGGCTCCCCGGAGAGCAAGCCTGTGCACGCGCCGCATGCGAAAACTGGCCATTGACAGCAGCGACCATCACTCGCCCCGATCGGCTGGCTGTCTAAGCTGGCGACGGTCTTATCGACTGAATGGACATGCCGCTGGCCTCAACAACCTATGTCAAGGCAGGGCCTCAATTGCCGTGCAACATAGGCTGGCCTTTGTGCCCTCCCTTGGGATAGGCCCGGCCTGCATTCCTGTGTCACAAATGAGATCGCAGGCCGGGCTTTGCGCCAGCTTCATCCGCGTGGGCTCATGGGCGAGCGTCATCCCGGTATGACCACCCGAACCGGAACCGATTTCGCCGCTGGCACGTGCGCCTTTTCGGCCCGATGCCAGAGCGGGATGAGCGGATTGAGCTCGGGATAATAGCCGGCGCAATCGCCGCGCGGAATTGAGTAGGGCGTAACGCGAAGACCGCGCACCCGTCGTTCGACACCGTCATCGGCCGCGGACTCCAGGTCGATCACCTCGCCGTCATGGAGGCCCAGACGTTCGATATCGTGCGCGTTCATCAGCAGCACCATCCGCGTCCCGCTGATGCCGCGAAGGCGATCCCGGTAGCCGTAGATGGTGGTGTTGAACTGGTCGTTGGAGCGAACCGTGATCAGTGTCAGCGCATCCGACCGCGAGACGTCGATGTCGGGATCCGTTTCGAGCATCGTCGGCGGCTTGAAGTTCGCTTTCTTGTTGGGGGTCTGCCACACCCGCTTGGAGGCCTTGATGTCGCGATGAAAACCGCCCGGCACCAGGAAGCGTTTGTTGAAGTCCTTGAAGTGGTCTGGATAACAACGTTCGATTTCGTCGCGCACGCGCGAATAGTCGGCCACCCATTCATCCCAGGGAATTGAACTCCTTCCCGCGACCGTCGCCTTGGCGAGCTCGGCGACGATCTTTGGCTCGGAGAGCAGACTGGGTCCGGCCGGCGGGCGATAGCCGAAGGAACCGTGGATGCAGGCTGTGGAATCCTCCATCGAGACATGCTGCTCGCCGGTAGCCTGCAAATCCTTCTCGATGCGTGAGAGACAGGGCAGCAAATAGGTGACCGCTCCCGGTATCAGGTGACTGCGGTTCAGTTTCGTGGCGATCTGGACATGCAATCTCAGGTGCCGCCAGGCGTCTTCGACAAGTCCGGTTTCCGGAACGGCCCGCACGAAGTTGCCGCCCAGTCCGATGAACCCCTTCACCGAGCCGTCGATCACGCCTTCGCATGTTTCGACCGTGTCGCGCCCTTTCTCGCGCGGCGGCTCGAAATTGTAGAATTCGGCGAACTTGTCGAGGGGGACAAGTTCCGGCTTTTCGGAGATGCCGACGGTGCGTTGGCCCTGGACGTTGGAGTGGCCGCGAAGCGGCGACACGCCGGCGCCGGGCTTGCCGACATTGCCGCGCATCAGCAGCAGATTGCAAAGCATGTGGACGTTCTCGGTCCCGTGCCGGTGCTGCGTAAGGCCCATGCCGTAATTGCCGATGACCGCCGATGCCTTGCTGTAGATCTCAGCCACATGCTCCAGATCGGCGCGCGCAATGCCCGAACGCGCTTCGATCCTGTCCCAGGATGTGCGGCGCAGATAGGCTTCGAACGCATCGAAGCCGTGTGTATGTTCCTCGATGAAAGCCGTATCGAGGACACGCGGCGCGCCAGCATTCTTTGCCGCGTCGTCGAGCGCCAAAACGGCCTTCGCAATGCCCGTCATGGCGGCGATGTCGCCGCCGCCGCGAATCTGGAAGAAGTCGCTCGACATCCTGGTGCCGGCGCCCGGCGAAAGCATTTCAACCGGGCTCTGTGGATTCTTGAAGCGCTTCAGGCCGCGCTCCGGCAGCGGATTGAAGGTGATGACGGGTATGCCACGCTGGCGCGCCTCCTCGATCGGGTGAAGCAATCGCGGCGCGCTCACGCCGGTGTTGTGGCCAAAGAAGAACATCAGGTCGCAATGGCTGAAGTCCTCCAATTGCACGGTGCCGACCGGCGAGCCGATGGACTCGGGCAGGCCGACCGAAGTCGACTCGTGGCACATGTTGGAGGAGTCCGGCAGATTGCCTGAGCCGTAGATGCGCGCGAAAAGCTGATACATGAACGACGCCTCGAGCGAGGCGCGGCCCGAGGTGTAGAACACGACCGATCTCGGATCGAGCTTGCGGAGCTCCTCGCCGATGTCGCGGAACGCGGCCTCCCACCCGACCGGCTCATATTTGTCGGTGACCTCGTTGTAGCGCATCGGTTCGAGCAGCCGGCCCTGCTTCTCAAGGTCGTGATCGGGCCAATCGAGCAGCTCGTTGACGGAGTGGGCAGCGAAGAACTCCGGGCCGCAGTGCCGTTTCGTCTGGTCCCAGATCGTGGCCTTGGCGCCGTTCTCGCAGAATTCAAACGGGCGCGGCTCGGCGGGCTTCGCCCAGGAGCAGGAGACGCACATATAGCCGTCGGCCTTGTTCTGCTTGAGCAGCGTGCTCCAGATGCCCGACATCAGCAAGCCTTCGCCGCGTGCCTTGCGGATCAATGATTTGAGGGATCCCCATCCGCCGGTCGGATGGTTGTACTTGCGGATTTCGACATGATCGGTGGTGGAGGGATTCATGGTGGTGCTCGGCTCGTATTTGCTTTGATCTCCAACCCGCACGGTTTCACAATGTTCCAGCCTCCACCGCCATGAAGATGCCGCTGACGGCGGAACAACACCGGATCGCCGCTGTTTACCGAAACAGGTGGAAGAAGATAAAAAGCCGGAGCGACGGTTGATGGCCAATGACGAGTTGCCGGGAGTGCTGGCGACGCTGCCTGTGATCGACGCAAAGGCGGAGCCGACGCTGAAGAGCGCCGAAGCGGAAGCCTTCTATACGCACGCGATCCGCGAACTTGCTGCCACCGACATCCCTTTCCTGGTCGCCGGAACCTACGCCGTCAGCGCCTATACCGGCGTCGTGCGCCAGACCAAGGACCTCGATATCTTCTGCAAGGCCGGCGATTGTCCGCGTATCCTCGCCCATTTCAAGGATATCGGCTACGCGGTCGAGATCGAGGACGACCGCTGGCTGGGGAAGGTCTTCGAAGGCCCGCATTTCTTCGATGTGATCTTTGCTTCCGCCAACGGCACCATGCAGGTCGAGGACCAGTGGCTGGAGAATGCCCGCCAGGTCGAACTCTTGGGCAACCGGGTCCGCATCATCGGGCCGACCGAGCTCATCTGGTCGAAATGCTTCATCCAGGACAGGGGCCGGCACGACGGCGCCGACATCGCCCACACCATCCTCAAGGCGCATGAGCAGATCGACTGGCAAAGATTGCTGTCCTATCTCGACACCCACTGGGAGGTGCTCTTGATGCAGGCGCTGAATTTCCGGTGGATCTATCCCAGTGAACGCGACCACATTCCCGACTGGCTGCTGGACAATCTGGTCGAGCGGCTCGCCAGGCAGCGGCAATTGCCTCCGCCGAGGATGAAGATCTGCCGTGGCCGCCTGCTGTCGCAGGTCGACTATGAGATCGACGTCAAGGAATGGGGTTTTGCGGGCGTCGGCGGCGTTGGAGAATTCCGCGATGGCTGAACGAAGCAAGGCAGATCGCAAAGCGAGCGGCAACGGCAAAGTCAAAGTCGCTGCCGTGGGCGATCTGCATGTCCAGGAAGATGCGCAGACGTCCTACCGCGATCTGTTCGGCGAGGTTTCGCGCGAGGCCGACATTCTCGTGCTTACCGGCGATCTCACCAACCTCGGCAAGCCCAAAGAGGCCGAGCTTCTCGCCGAGGACCTGCGGGCCTGCTCGATCCCCGTCGTCGCCGTACTCGGCAACCACGATTACGAATCCGGCTGTGTCGACCAGATCGCGGCGACGCTCCGCCAGGCCGGCGTCTATCTCCTCGACGGGCAGGCGACGGAACTGATGGATGTCGGCTTTGTCGGCGTCAAGGGTTTTGTCGGCGGCTTCGGCTCGAGGATGCTCGGCTCTTTCGGCGAGCCGGCAATCAAGGCCATGGTGGCCGAGAGCGTCAATGAAGCGATGCGGCTGGAGAACGCCATGCGACAGGTCCGCGCCAAGCGCACGCTGGTGGTTCTTCACTATGCGCCGATCCCGGAGACGGTCGCCGGCGAGCCGCCGGAAATCTTCCCGTTCCTCGGATCATCCCGCCTTGCCGAAACGATCGACCGGTTCAAGGTGAGCGCCGTTGTGCATGGCCATGCGCATCGCGGCAGCTATGAGGGCCAGACCCCCGGCGGTGCCAAGGTCTACAATGTCGCCATGCACATCACGAAGCCGACGGGCCGGCCCTACGCGCTGCTCGAAATCTGAACTGGCTGGCGACCGCACCTAGACCTCGTCGAAACGACTGCCTTCCTTGGAAGGATCCTTCGACAGGACGCGTTCCTCCTCGTCGTCGGGCAAGGCTTCGTCGCTGTCCTGGAAGGGGTTGTCGTCATCTTCCTCGGGAAGATCTCCTTCCGCTTCGGCGTCATCCTGCGGGTCGCCGTTTACGGCAACGCTGTCCGGCAGGATTCTGCCACCCTCAAGAGCGTCCCAATCCTGCTGCTCGATGGTCGGGGCTTCGGTTTCTTCGGTCTTTGCCGGCCGCTGTTTGTCGCGCGGGTCCATGACGTTCTCCAATACTGAGCTTCGACTGGAGAACCCGCCGCAAGACGAGTTGTTCCGCTTCTTGTTCGCCGCGGAACGCCGTCGACCGGGAACGGCAGCGCGCCTTGTGACTTATCGTGCGGAACCGGGAACTTTCATGCCTCGCAAGCTCGATCTCAGAAGCGGCACACCTATCTGGGCTGCCTATCGCTCAACTGCGGTGCCGGCAGACCGCCTGACCCGAGATGTAAAAACCGACATCCTGATCGTCGGCATGGGCATCAGCGGCGCGATGATGGCCGAAGCGCTGACCCGCGATGGCCATTCCGTGATTTGCATCGACAGGCGCGGGCCGCTGAAAGGGTCGACGGCAGCCACGACGGCGCTTGTCCAGTTCGAGATCGATCAACCGCTCATCAGGCTGTCCCGGATGATCGGAGGCGATGCCGCTCGACAGGCTTGGCGACGCTCGCGACTGTCGTTGCTCAACCTGCGCGGACGCATCGCGGAACTCGATATCCGCTGCCGGGCGGCGGATACGCCATCGCTTTACCTGGCCGGCAATAGGCTCGATGCGTCGGACCTGCGCCGCGAGGCGGAGGCACGCCGCGAGGCGGGCATTGGAGCGTGCTTGCTAACGCGAAAAAAACTGAGAGAGGATTTCGGGATAGGTCGCGCCGCAGCAATTCTGAGCCATGGCAATCTGGCGCTCGATCCGCGCCAATTGACGTCCGGACTGCTGAGCGCGAGCCTGCAACGCAAGGCGCGGTTCTATGCGCAGGCGGAAGCGACTGCGATCAAGGACAATCGGCTCGGCGTGACGGTGGCGACCCGAGATGGCCCTGTGATCAAGGCGCGCCATCTTATTCTCACAACCGGATACGAACTGCTCGACATCGTGCCGAATACCGGCCATCGCATCATCTCCACATGGGCGATCGCGACGCGCCCGCAGCCGAAAAAACTCTGGCCGCTCGCGGCCATGATCTGGGAGGCTTCCGATCCGTACCTCTATCTCAGGGCCACATCCGACGGCCGCGTGATCTGCGGCGGCGAAGACGAGGAGTTCACCGACGAAGAACGGCGCGACGCCCTGACCGCGCAAAAGACGGATCGTCTTGAGCAGAAACTCGGGAAGATGTTCCCGCAACTGGACACAGCGGCGAACTTCGCCTGGGCAGGCTCATTCGGCGCCACCGGAACCGGACTGCCGATCATCGGCGGCGTGCCGGGGCATCCGCGCGTTCATGCGGTGATGGGCTATGGCGGAAACGGGATCATCTTTTCCCAGATCGCGTCCGAGATCATCTCGGCGTCCATCGCCGGCAAAGATGACGCGGACGCAAGTCTGTTCGCGTTCAAGACATGATCCTGCAGACTTTGTAGCCGCCGGCAGGTTAGGCTACTCGATCTGCTCGAACGTGCACTGGCGCGGCGCTTTGTCGGGCCGCCAGCGCAAGAGCCTGGTGCCGTGGCGGAAGCGGTCGCCGGTGACATGGTCGAAACGAACCTCGACCACCAGTTCCGGCTTCACCGCCTCCCATTCGCCGCTGCGCTCTGTGCTCCAGCGGCTCGGTCCGCCGGGGGCCTTGCCGGTGAAGCCCGGCCCTCCGCGCAACGCCTCGAGCTTCGTCGTGAGCGCGGCGCGGCTCTCATTGGCAATGGTCGATGTGAAGCCGACATGATCGAGCTGCCCTTGGTCGTTGTAGAGGCCGAGCAGCAACGATCCGACCTGCCGCTTGCCGTTCAGATAGCGGAAGCCGCCGACCACACAGTCCGCCGTGCGCAGCCGCTTGACCTTGACCATCGCGCGCTCGCCTGGCCGATAAGGCTCGTCGAGCATCTTGGCGACGACACCGTCGGTCGAGCCGTGGCCGGCGCCTTGCAGCCATTGCCTGGCGGTGGCGACACTGGTGGTGGATGGCGACAGCCGGAGCCTGGCAGAGGGTACTTTGGCCAGGAAGGCCGCCAAAGCGTTACGCCGATCGCCCAAGGGGCGTTCGAGCGTGATCTTGCCGCCCGGGGCGACGAGCATATCGAAGAGGATCAACTGCGCCGGTGTCTCGATGCTCAGCTTGCGGATGCGGCTCTCGGCCGGGTGCAGCCGCATCTGCAACGCGTCGAAGGAAGCGCGACTGTCGATCTCGATGACGATCTCGCCGTCGACGACGAAATCCCCGGCATCGAGGCTTTGCATCGTCGCGATCAATTCGGGAAAGTAGCGGCCAAGCGGCTTGCCCGACTTCGCCCTTAGATCGACCGCCTTGCCGTCCTTGAAGGCAAGACAACGAAATCCATCCCATTTCGGCTCATAAAGCCAAGGGCCGTTTCCCTCCGGCAACACTTCCGCCGTTCGCGCTTCCATCGGTGGCGTGTCCAAGGGCAACGGGAAGCCGCTGTCTCGTGCCGTTACCATCGCTCTTCCGTGTCATGGTGTGGCAGGTCGATGCCGCAGCAGACCCAGCCGAGCCGCTGCGAGGAACCGTAATTGTGTCGTGGCTCAAGCTCGGCCGGATCGTCGAAGGTCCCGATATGCATCGCGATTTCCTGCGGGTTCGCGTCATAGGCAAGGGTAAGAGGCGTACCGCAGGATTGGCAGAAACTTCTCCGGGCGATTGGCGACGAGCGGCGACAGGTCGGTTCCACGGTCAGCCACGAGAGGCCGGCGACAGGCACCCAGCCAAGCACGGCGAAGGCGCTCCCGGTCGCGCGACGGCACATATCGCAGTGGCAATAATGCACGCGCGGCTCGCTCGTCAGGCGGTAACGGATATTCCCGCACAGGCACCCGCCATATCGCTCGACGGCTGCGTTTCGCGTAAAGACGTCCGGTTGTTCCATCAAGTCTGAACGCCTGATCGAAGATGCGGTTTCGGTAGCGCAGGATTTCACGCGTCAAGATCGATCAGGGCGATGCCGAGGGCTGGTCGTTTCGTGCGCCGCAAATGCACAGGCGATTCCGTGATCGTGACTTCCAGTGTCGGCTTCACCATGCCTTCGAGCAGATGTCCGCCGCGGGTCGATCCATCGCTCAGGCCAAGAACGGCATGGACATGCAAGCTCGCCTTGCCGCTGTCGTCGACGGCAACGTCGCCGATCGCGCTCAGCACCTCGCATTGTTCGGCGACCGGGATCTTGCGATAGGATTTCGATTGGAAGTCGAACCAGCCAACCGTCGCTTTTTCAAACGCGCCGATCGCCGTCAGGGAGGCGCCGGCAATTCCCTTCTGACCGGCAAATTCGGTGAGAGAGGCGAAGGCTTCCTCGCCCGGATCGAGCACGACCACGAATGTCCTTTGCCCGGGGGTCTCTGCGACCAGTTTCGATTTCATGATGCCCTTTGGATGTGCCGGTGGCTCTTGGGCAAGAACTCCTAATCAGGACGCATGTTCCAGTCTGTTGAGAGACCCAAGCGACGATCCAGCCGTCAACGGCGGAGTCACGCTTCCGTGAAGTGCCGCGGGTTTTGGGATGGCCAATTGGAACATTGGCTTCGTTGAAAGGTTAGCGCACGGACCCAGCCAGCCCAGGAGCGAGCCATGTCCCAGCCCTCAGCCCTATCCAATAATGGTCTCAGTCGAAGGCGTTTCATGGCAGGTTCGGTGTCGGCGGCCGCCACTGCGCCTTTGCTTGCTTCGCATGCACGGGCCGAAGCGCCGAGCGCAGCCCAGCCGAAACTGAGGCAACCAGCCGTCACGTCGTTGCGGATCAACAGGCAGGCTTATGAGTTGTCGCTCGATACGAGAACCAGCCTGCTCGATGCGTTGCGGGACCATGTCGGACTGACCGGCACCAAGAAGGGCTGCGACCATGGCCAATGCGGCGCGTGCACGGTGTTGGTCGACGGCAAGCGCGTGCTGTCCTGTCTGAGCTTCGCCGTGATGAACGACGGCAAGGACATCACGACGGTCGAAGGGCTCGCCTCCAGCGATGGCAAGTTGCATCCGATGCAGCAGGCCTTCATCGACCATGATGCTTTCCAGTGCGGCTATTGCACGCCGGGACAGATCCTGTCGGCGATCGGCTGCGTGAATGAGGGTCACGCGGAATCCGAGGATGACATCCGCGAATATATGAGCGGCAACATCTGTCGCTGCGCCGCCTATCCCAACATTGTCGCCGCTGTCCTGCAGGCACGCGATCAGATGAAGGGAGCGTGACATGCAGCCCTTCGTCTACGAACAGCCGACCGACATTTCCGCTGCGGTCGCGATCGCCTCACGCTTCACCACCAACAACGATCAGCCGACACGCGCGAATGCGCAGTTCATCGCCGGCGGCACCAATCTTGCCGACTATATGAAGCTCGGCGTTGCCGAGCCGAACCGGCTGCTCGATCTCAACCGGCTTGCCGATCCTGGTCTCAGGCAAATCCGGGTCACCGATAATGGTATCCGCTTCGGCGCCCTGGTGCGGATGGGCGAGGCCGCCGACCATGCGGAGGTCAAGCGCCGCTATCCGGTCATTGCCGACAGCCTGCGGCTGGCCGCGAGCGGCCAGATCCGCAACATGGCGAGCCTCGCCGGCAATATCCTGCAGCGCACGCGCTGCGAATATTTTCGCGAGACGTCCTGGCACTGCAACAAGCGCGTGCCCGGTTCGGGTTGCGCGGCAATGGAAGGTTTCAATCGGCAGCACGCGGTGCTCGGCGCGAGCGACGCCTGCATCGCCACCTATCACGGCGATTTCGCCCAGGCGCTGATCGCGCTCGATGCCGTCGTTCATGCCGAAGGCTCGCGCGGGTCGCGAAAGCTACCATTCGCGAAGTTGCATCGGCAGCCCGGCGACACGCCTTATATCGAGACCGACCTTGCGGCCGACGAGATCGTCAGCGCCATCGAAGTACCCGCTATCCCATGGGCGCGGCGCTCGCTCTATCTGAAGATTCGCGACCGCGAATCCTATGCCTTTGCGCTGGCTTCAGCCGCCATTGCGCTCGACCTCGACGGCGACAATGTTCGTGAAGCGCGCATCGCGTTGGGCGGCGTGGCGACGGTGCCTTGGCGCGCCCGCGCGGCCGAAGAAGCCCTGCAAGGCAAGAAGCTGGACGAGGCATCGGCAGGAGTTGCGGCGGATGCCGCCTTCGCCGAAGCACAACCGCGCCAGCACAACGCATTCAAGATCGAACTCGGCAAGCGAACGCTGGTGCGCGCGCTGCTCGAAGCCCGCGACATGGAGGTGTGACCATGGACACAGCTGCTCCAAGACCCAAAGAGAACCAGGGCGCACCGCTGCCGCGGGTCGATGCGCGCCTGAAAGTCACCGGGCAGGCGCACTATCCCGCCGACTTGCCCACCGCCAACATCGCCTATGGCGCGCTGGCCGCCAGCAGCATCGCCAAAGGCAAGGTGACGAAGCTCGATCTGGACAAAGCCCGCGCGGTGCCCGGCCTGCTCGACATCGTCACCTATGGCGACATGGACAAGGTCGATAAACCGAAATTCGGCAATTCCGGCGCCACCTCGATCGGCCCATTGCACGACCGTACGATCTTCCATGACGGGCAGATCATCGCGCTTGCCGTCGCCGAGACTTTCGAAGCGGCTGAAGAGGCGGCGCAGCTGATCCGCGCCGAGTATGAGGACGACAAGCCAACCGCGAGCTTCGACAGCCCTGGCACGAAAACCGTCCCGGCGGCCGGCAAGAGCCCATTGTTCAAGGAGGACGTCAAGGCAGGCGATTTCGACGCGGCTTACGCCGCCGCAGCGGTTAAGATCGACCAGCGTTATTCGACGCCTACCCAGCACCACAATCCGATCGAGTTGTTTTCAACGACCGCGTTCTGGGAGGGCGACCAGCTTGTCGTGCACGAGGCCTCGCAGAACGTCACCGGCTGGAAAGTCGAGCTCGCCCGGCAATTGAAGATCGATCCCGGCAAGGTGCGCATCGTCAGCCCTTTCATCGGCGGCGCCTTCGGCTCGAAGGGACCGATGACGCCTCGCACCGCGATCGTGGCCGTTGCCGCCAAGCGGCTCGGACGTCCGGTGCGTTGCGTGACCAGCCGCATGCAGGCTTTCGGCATTCAGACCTATCGGGCCGAAACGCGGCACCGCATCCGCATCGGCGCCGGCAAGGACGGCCGCATCACCGCTTTCGCGCATGAGGGCTGGGAGGTTACGTCGCGGCCGGACCTTTATGTCGTCGGCGGCACCTCGGCGACTGGCCGGATGTATGACTACGGTTCGGTGCTGACGCATGTCTCGCTGGTGCAGGCCGACCGCAACACGCCTGGCTATATGCGCTCGCCACCCGAAACCCCGTACGTCTACGCGCTGGAGAACGCCATGGACGAAATGGCGGTGGCGCTCGGCATGGATCCGGTCGAGTTCCGTCGCATCAATGAGCCGAAGACGGAGCCGATCGGCAAGAAACCGTTCTCCAGCCGCTCGCTGACCCAATGCTACGATCAGGCGGCGGAAGCGTTCGGATGGGCCAAGCGGGATCCCAAGGTCGGCGCGATGCGCGACGGCGACTGGCTGATCGGCATGGGCTGCGCCACGGCCATCTATCCGACTGCGGTAGCGCCATGCGCGGCACGCGTGCGCCTCACAGCTGACGGCGAAGTTCGGGTGCAATGCGGTTCGCACGAGATCGGCACCGGCGTGCGCACCGTGGCCGCTCAGATGGCGTCGGAGCGCCTCGGCGTCGGCATCGACAAGATCAGCGTCGAAATGGGCGACAGCAGCCTGCCTCCGGCTCCGGTCTCGGGCGGGTCGATCTCCACGGCCAGTGTCTGCTCGGCGGTGCTCAAGGCATGCGACGCGATCCGCACCAAGCTCTATGCCGCCGCGACCGCCGAGGGGGGTCCGCTGGCCGGTTCCCATAACGAGGAATTCGACCTCGCCGACGGAAAGATCATGGCAAAGGGCGGTGCGTCGGCCAAGGTCGAGGACGTCCTGAAGACCATGCAGGTCGGCGCCATCGAGGAATATGTCGAGTTTGCGCCGAAGGGCGCGACGCCCGAGGCGCTGAAGAAGCTCTATGCCGGCACGCCGGAGTTCCATGGCGCGGACCAGGACGAGGACTCCGTCAAATACGCCTTCGGCGCCGAATTCGTCGAGGTCCGCATCAACCGCTATACCAGGGAGATCCGCGTGCCGCGCATCGTTGGCGCCTTTGCCGCCGGCCGCATCATGAACACGCGCACCGCGCGCAGCCAGTTGATGGGCGGCATGATCTGGGGCATCGGCCAGGCGCTGCACGAGGCGACCGAAGTCGACAGTCGCTATGCCCGCTATGTGAACCGCGACCTGCAGGACTACCTCGTCCCGGTCAATGCCGACATCAAGGACCTGCAGGTGATCCTGGTGCCGGAGGTCGATCACGCCGTCAATCCGGCCGGGGTGAAAGGCCTCGGCGAGCTCGGCAATGTCGGCACGGCCGCGGCCGTCGCGAGCGCGGTCTACCATGCGACCGGCAAGCGCATCCGCGACCTGCCGATCAGGATAGAGCAACTGCTCGCCTGACCACGTCGGATGAAGATCTCCCCGGGAGAGACCAATGTTTCACATTGGCATATGGATGCTGCCTGTCGCGGGCATCCCTCTCATCCTCATTCTGATGTGGATGTATTTTCTCGCCAGGCGCCGAAGCCGACGGTTGGCGAGGAACAGGAGCGAGCCGTCGCAGGCGACGGTGCGGAGCAACGATGGGGAAAGCTAAGGCTTTAGAGCCTGGCCCCAAACCTATTCAGCTCGCAGGCAGGGCATAGGCGATGACTTCGTCGCCGACTTTCGTCTCCATGAAATGATGCCCGCCGGGCGCGATGACGATGTATTGCCTGCCATCGACCTCATAGGTCATCGGCGTCGTCTGGCCGCCGGCAGGAAGGTCGGCGTGCCATACTTCCTTGCCCGTCTTGATGTCGATGGCGCGCAGCTTGTTGTCGGTGGTCGCGGCGATGAAGATCAGGCCGCCCGCCGTGACCAAAGGACCGCCATTGTTCGGCGTTCCAATGGTCAGCGGCAGCATGGAAGGAAGGCCGAAGGGCCCGTTGTTGTCGGCGCTGCCGAGCGGCTCGTCCCACAGCGTCCTGCCGGTCTTGAGATCGATCGCGCGGATATGACCATAGGGCGGCTTCGAGCACAGCAGGCCCGTTGGCAAGCGCCAGCCGGCATTGACGGCAATGGCGTATGGCGATCCGGCCTGCGGATCGCCGATGTCCTTCACCTTTTTCGGGCTGCCGCCCTTGTCTATCGGCTTGAAGCCCATCTGGTCGGCCTTTTCGCGCGGGATCAACTGATTGTAGTTCGGCATGTCGTTGTAATTGGCGATCAGCACCCCGCTGTCGGTGTCGACGGCGATGCTGCCCCAGTCCGAGCCGCCATTGTAGCCGGGATATTCGATGAAGGGCCGGTCGACCGTCGGCGGCGTGTACTCGCCCTGATAGGAGGCGCGATGGAACTGGATGCGGCAGTAGAGCTGGTCCAGCGGGCTCATGCCCCACATGTCCTTTTCGGTCAGCGCCGGTTGGTCGAGATGCGCGTAGCCTGAATAGGGCTGCGTCTTGGAGAGCTTGTCCGGTTCGACGCCGCCCGAGGGCACATTACGCTCCTCGACCGGGAAGAGCGGCTTGCCGGTCTTGCGGTCGAGCACGTAGATCTGGCCCTGCTTGCTGGGCACGATGATGGCGGCGATCTTGCCGGTCACGGTCGGGAAATCGACGAGCGTCGGCTGTGAGCCGAGGTCGTAGTCCCAAAGATCGTGGTGCACCGTCTGGAAATGCCAGGCCGGCTTGCCCGTGGTGACATCGACGGCGACGATCGATGAGTTGAACTGGTTCTCGAAATCCTTGCGATCGACACCATAGTAGTCGACGGCGGCATTGCCGAGCGGCAGATAGACATAGCCGAGTTGCGGATCGGCGGCCGCGACGGTCCACATGTTCGGGGTGCCACGCGTGTAGGTGTCGCCGGCAGGCGGCGCGCCCGTCCGATCGGGATGGCCCATGTCCCATGCCCAGGCGAGCTTGCCGGTGGTGGCGTCATAGCCGCGGACGACGCCCGAAGGCGCGTTCTCGGCCTGGCCATCCTTGACCTGCGCACCGACGACCGCGATGCCGCGCACGATGGTTGGCGGCGCGGTAACAGAATACCAACCGGGTACCGTCTCGCCGATGCCTTGCGTGAGGTCGACGACGCCCTGCTGGCCGAAGTCCGTGCAGGGTTTGCCGGTCTTGGCATCGATGGCGATCAGGCGCGCGTCCAGTGTTCCGACGAGAATCCTTGTCGCGCAGGCTTGATCCGCCTTGGCGCCCGGCACGGCGAAATAGGCAACACCGCGACAGCTCGCGCCATAGGGTATGGCGTCGTCGGGGACCTTCGGGTCGTAACGCCATTCTTCCTTGCCGCTGCGGGCATCGGCGGAAATGATGATGTCCTTGGCCGAGCAGGCATAGAGATGGCCGCCGATCTCGAGCGGCGTGTTTTCGGGCGAGTAGAGGTCCTTGGTCGCTTCGTTCGGCATGTCGCCGGTGTGGAAGGACCAGGCGCGGGTGAGCTTGGAAACATTGGCCGCGGTGATCTGGTTCAGCGGCGAATAGCGCGTCCCCAGTTCCGATCCGCCATAGACCGGCCAGTCATTGCCGGCCTGATGGGTCGCGGTGTCCTGCGAGGCCGGCGTTCCGTTCGGCGCGGGCTGCGCGGCAGGCGCCGGCGGTTGCGCCGGTGACTGCGCCAAGGCATCGATGTGCAGGAAGGTGAACGCGCCCAGCGCAATGACCGGCAGCAGCAGGCTTGTCACATAGGCGGCGTTCCTGCTGCCTCGGCTGCCGATGTCGCGGAAGGCTGGAACGGCAAGCAGGACGAAGATGAGGATGATCGTGGGAGCCAAGACGCGCGGCATCAGCGCCCAGCCGTCGAGACCGACCTCCCAATAGGCCCAGGCAAGCGTTGCGAGCCATGTCAGGACGTAAAGCCAGACACCGGCCATATTTCCTGCGAGCAGCAGAATGCCCGCGAGCAGCAATGCGATGCCGGCGGGCAGATAATACCAGGAGCCGCCGAGCGCGACGAGCCAGGCGCCACCGCAGCCGATCAGCAGGCCGAGAACGACCAATAGGATGCCGACCAGCCCTCTCCACCAGTAGGCGACACCGCGATGGCGCAGAGGACGATGGGGGTTGTTTGCAGCGGCGTCGGTCATGGCATTTTCCAGCGTGAAACAGATCGTGATATCTGGCGAACGCATGCAGCCGGCTGTGGTTGCGGATTAAATTCGGGATCCGCCGTCGCTGCCGGTCACCATTCTGTGATCCTTTTGCGGCTTCGGAACCTTCGTGGCGAAAGCACCGTTAGGTGTCGTCAACTCTGAGTTTGCCTTCAGCAGAATCGGCGAGGGGATGCCGCAGATCTTCTCGAAAAACGCCAATGGCGTTGCGCGCTTTGTCATCTGGGGAAGTTGTGCAGTTCTGCTGATCGCCGCAGCGATCGGGACAATCCTTCCCCGTTCGGACCTGGTAACGGGAGTAGGTGAGCCATTGGCGCAGCCGGTGCCGTTCAGTCACAAGCACCATGTCGGCCAGCTCGGCATCGACTGCCGCTATTGCCACAACGGTGTCGAGACCTCGTCTTCGGCGGGTCTGCCGGCGACCGAAGTCTGCATGACCTGTCATTCGCAGCTTTTCACCAACGCCGAGATGTTGGCGCCCGTGCGCGCAAGCCTGGCCAGCGGCAAGCCGATCGAATGGCAGCGCGTCAACAGCGTACCCGACTTTGTGTTCTTCAATCACGCCATACACGTCAACAAGGGCGTCGCCTGCGAGACCTGCCATGGCGAGGTCGACCAGATGCCGCTGACCAGGCGAGCGCATACGCTGAGCATGGAATGGTGCCTCGGCTGTCATCGCAATCCCGGACCCAATCTGCGTCCGCCACGGGACGTGTTCCTGATGCACTGGCAGCCACCTGAGGACATCGCCGAGATCAGGCGACAGCTTATCGGCATGCTCGACATCCATCCCGAGACGATGACGGATTGCTATGTCTGCCATCGCTGAAGGAAAGGCGCAGCCCGCTATCGACATCGCAGCGTTGCGCCGACGGCTGACGAGCGGCCGCGACATGTGGCGCAGCCTCGACGAGATTGCCGGCACCGTGGAATTCCGGCGCTTCGTCGAAGCCGAATTTCCGGCAATCGCGGAGCGCCTGCCGGCCAGGCCGAACCGGCGCACGCTGCTGAAGCTGATGGGCGCTTCGCTGTCGCTTGCCGGGCTGGCCGCCTGCAGCAGGGCGGAAGGCATCGTGCCTTATGTGCGCCAGCCGGAAATGCTGATCCCCGGCAAGCCGGCCTATTACGCGACAACATTGTCGAGCGACGGCTTCGGCATCGGCGCCATCGTCGAGAGCCATGAAGGGCGGCCGACCAAGGTGGAGGGCAATCCGGATCATCCGGCGTCGCGCGGCGCAACCGACGCGGTGATGCAAGCGGCGGTGCTGACGCTGTTCGACCCTGATCGCTCGCGCACCCCGCTCAAGGATGGACAGCCGGCATCCTATGGCGATTTCCTCAAGGACATGGCGGCACTCGTCTCGCGCTGGACGGCCTCACAAGGACAGGGCGGAGCCCTGCTGGTTGAAGCGACTACCTCGCCGACTCTTGCGGCGCAGTTGGATGCGCTGCGGGCACGCTATCCGAAACTGAAAATCCATCGTCACGACCCGTTGGCGATATCTGCGGCGGCGGAGGCGTCACATGCACTGTTCGGATCGGCGCTGACGCCGGTCTACCGCTTCGATCGTGCCGAAACGATCGTCAGTCTCGACGCCGATTTCCTGGGCGAGGGGCCGGGGCGGCTCGCCTATGCGCGCGACTTCGCCGCGCGGCGACGCGTGCGCAGCCCGAACGACGGGATGAGCCGGCTTTATGCGGTGGAATCGACGCCGACGATCACCGGCGCGGCGGCCGATCATAAGATAGCGATACGGCCGAGTGAGGTCGAAGCCGTGGCTGCCGGGCTTCATGCCACGCTGGAAGGCCAAGCCGGGGCGCCCGTAGCGCCAATCGACCAGACTCCGATCGACGCGCCATGGATGAATGCGCTGGTCGATGATCTGAAGGCAGCCGGCCGCAACGCACTGGTCGTGCCGGGTGCGCATCAGAGCGTGTTCGTTCACACTGCCGCGTTTGCCGCCAATGCGAGGCTTGGCGCGCTCGGCAATACGATGGAGTTTATCGCGGCGCCGGATGCGCTGCAGGTCGATGGCGATCTGGAGGCGATGTGCGAAGCGATTGGCCACGGGGCGATCGACGCGGTCATCGTGCTCGTCGCAAATCCGCTGCACACCGCGCCGGCAGGCCTCGATGTGCGCAAAGCCTTTTCCGGCCTGAAGCTGCTTGTCCATCAGGGGCTCTATCGCGACGAGACGGCATTCCTGGCGCATTGGCATGTGCCTGCGGCGCATGAACTCGAGAGCTGGAGCGACATCCGAGCCTATGACGGCACGGCCTCGCTGGTGCAGCCGCTGATCAGGCCGCTTTACGATGGCAAGACCGGGCATGAGCTGCTCGCCGTGCTTGGCGGCCAATTCCAGACTGATCCGCTGTCGCTTGTCCGGCAGCATTGGGCAGAGCTCGATGATGACACGTGGAGAAAGGCTCTGCGCGACGGTGTTATAGCGAACAGTGCCGCCAGGCCGGCATCCGTTACAGTGCCGCCGGATCTGGCGGGACTGAAGACGGCGGCAAACGCGGGCAATGGCATCGAGGTCCGCTTCGTCGCTGATCCGTGGCTGCGTGACGGCCGCTTTGCCAATGCGTCGTGGCTGCAGGAGCTGCCGCGACCGCTGACCAAGATCGTGTGGGGCAATGCTGCGCTCATATCGCCCGCCACTGCCGAGCGACTGAAAATCGAAAACGGCGATGTCATCAATGTCGCCTCAAATGGCGCGGACGTCGATGGACCGGCCTGGATCGCGCCCGGCCATCCGGACGAAACGATAACGCTTTCCTTTGGCTTCGGGCGAAAGGTCGGTTCCGTTGCCGCGCTGTCGGAAGGCTACGACGCCTTCCATTTGCGCCGTGGTTCGGAATGGTTCGCGACCGGCGCGGCGATCGCACCCCGCAAGAACAGCATGCGCGTCATCACCACGCAGCAACACCAGGCGATGGAAGGTCGCGCCATCGTGCGCCACGCCTCGCTCGACGCATTCCGGCAGAACCCGGATTTCGTCCGCAAGGATGTGCCGCCGGCGCCGACGGAATCGCTCTATCCCGATTGGCGTTACGACCAGGAAGCCTGGGCGATGGCGATCGATCTTTCGGCCTGCATCGGGTGCATGGCCTGCGTCTCGGCCTGCCAGGCAGAGAACAACATCGCGCCGGTCGGGCCGGAGGAATGCGAGCGCGGCCACGAGATGCACTGGCTGCGAGTCGATCGCTACTATGCCGGTCCGCTCGACGCGCCCGAGACCTTTTTCCAGCCGGTGCCGTGCATGCATTGCGAAAAGGCGCCCTGCGAAGTGGTGTGCCCGGTCAACGCCACCGTGCATACGCATGATGGGCTGAATGCGCAGGTCTACAACCGCTGCATCGGCACGCGCTATTGCTCGCAGAACTGCCCCTACAAGGTGCGGCGCTTCAACTTCCTCGACCACCAGTCGTTCGACAAGGACGAAGCTGGGCCGGAGCAGGGCGTGCACAATCCGAACGTCAGCGTGCGCTCGCGCGGCGTGATGGAGAAATGCACCTACTGCATCCAGCGCATCAGCGCCAAGCGCATCCAGGCGCAGATCGAAAATCGCGACATCGCCGATGGCGAAGTGGTCACCGCCTGCCAACAGGCCTGCCCAACCCAGGCCATCACCTTCGGTGATCGCAACAGGAAAGACGCAAAGGTCGTTCGGGAGAAAAGCGCGCCGCAGAACTACGCGCTGCTGGAGGAGCTGAACACACGGCCGCGCACCTCCTATCTCGGCAAAATCTCCAATCCGAACGGCAGGCTTGCCAGACCAAGCGAGGCGACCGATGGCTGAAGCCGGCGCGAACAGCTCGGCTGTCCTGCGCGGCCGTCACGACTTTCCCGAGATCAGTGGGCGCATCGGCTCGATCGTGCTCAACGGCCGCCTGCCGCGTCATTTCTGGACGGCGTTCTTCCTTTGCTTCCTGCTCGTCCTGCTGCTGCTCTATTCGATCACTTACCTGATCGCCGTCGGTGTCGGCGCCTATGGTATCGACATTCCGGTGGCCTGGGGCACGATGATCTCCAACTTCGTCTGGTGGATCGGCATCGGCCATGCCGGCACGCTGATCTCGGCGGTGCTCCTGCTGCTGCGCCAACCATGGCGCGCCTCGATCAACCGCTTCGCCGAAGCCATGACGCTGTTTGCCGTCGCCATGGCCGGCTTGTTCCCGATCCTGCATCTCGGCCGGCCGTGGTTCTTCTACTGGCTGCTGCCGCTGCCCAATGTGCATATGCACTGGCCGCAATGGCGCAGCCCGCTCGTCTGGGATTTCGCGGCGATCGCGACCTATGCGACCGTCTCGCTGCTCTTCTGGTATATGGGTCTGCTGCCGGATCTGGCGGTGCTGCGCGACCGCGCGAGAGCAAGGCCGGCGCAGCTCTTCTACGGCATATTGGCGCTTGGCTGGCGCGGCTCGGCCTATCATTGGTCGCGCTATCAGGTCGTCTATTTCCTGCTAGCCGCCCTGGCCACGCCGCTGGTCGTTTCGGTCCACTCGATCGTCTCGCTCGACTTCACCTTCGCCATCACGCCCGGCTACCACTCGACGATCTTCCCGCCCTATTTCGTCGCCGGCGCGCTGCTCTCAGGCTTCGCCATGGTGCTCACCATTGCCATTCCGCTGCGTTGGGCTTTTTCGGTCGAGGACCTGATCACGGTCAGGCATATGGACAATGCCGCCAAGCTGATGATCGCCGCCGGCATGGTCGTCGCCTATGGCTATGTCTCCGAAGCATTCTTCGCCTGGTATTCGGGCGAGCCCTACGAACGCGCCATGATGGCGCAGCGCGCGCTAGGTCCCTATGCGCCGCTGTTCTGGACGATGCTCGGCCTGAACTGTGGCGTGCTGCAGTTGCTGTGGTTCAGACGCATCCGCCGCAACATGCCGCTGCTGTTCGCGATCGCCATTGCCATCAACATCGGCATGTGGATCGAACGCTACATCATCGTCGTGACGGGGCCGAGCCGCGACTACCTGCCGTCTGCCTGGGGCGAGCAGTCGCTGACCTGGCTCGACTTCGGCATCCTCTTCGGCTCGATCGGCACCTTTTTCGCGCTGGTCTTCCTGTTCATCCGCATCCTGCCGGCGATCACCATCTTCGAGGTCGAGGAACTGGCTGAGGAGGAGGGCAAGCTCAGATGAGCCTCTACGGTCTCGTGGCTGCGTTTGCCGCACCCGAAGCGCTTGTCGAGGCAGCCCGCGGCATGCGCGAGCGCGGCTACCGGCGCATGGATGCGTTCTCGCCGTTTCCGCTGAAGGAATTGGATGAGATACTGGAAATTCGCGCCACGCGCCTGCCTTGGGCCGTGCTCGCCGGCGGCATTGCCGGTGCCGCTCTTGTCTATGCGCTGATCTGGTACTCCGTCGAGATCGACTATCCCATCAATGTCGGCGGCCGGCCGCTGCATTCCTGGCCGCCTTTCGTCGTCATCGCCTTCGAGGCCGGCATTCTCGGCGCAGCCTTCGCAGGCTTTCTGGGTGTGCTCGCGGCCAACGGCCTGCCCCGCTACCATCATCCGGTCTTCAACGCCGAGAGCTTCAGCTATGCCCGCGGCGGCAAGTTCTATCTGCTGATCGAAGCGGCCGACCCGAAATACCGCAAGGGCGTGACCCGGGGCCAGCTGACGCGGCTCGGTGCCGAGACGGTCGAGGAGGTCGAAGCGTGAGCCGTCTCGGCCTAACGCTTCTGCTCGGTGCGCTGGCGGTCGCCGGCTGCCGGCAGGACATGGAGGACCAGCCGCGCTACGATCCGCTGGAGGCGAGCAACCAATTCGCCGACGGCATGTCGGCACGCACGCCGGTCACGGGCACTGTCACACGCGACGCCGATCTTTCGCCTGTCCCGGACAAAATCCCCTATCCGATCACGACCGAGCTGCTACAGCGCGGCCAGCAGCGTTTCGACATATTCTGTTCGCCCTGCCACGGCCGCACCGGCGACGGCCACGGCATGATCGTCCAGCGCGGCTTTCCGGCGCCGCCAAGCTACCATCAGGATGCGCTGCGCAAGGCCTCGGACCGCCACTTCTACGACGTCATCACCAACGGCTACGGCGCGATGTACTCTTATGTGGCGCGCGTGCCGCCGCAGGACCGCTGGGCGATCGTCGCCTATATCCGCGCGCTGCAATATTCGCGCGCCGCTCCAGTCGCCGAACTTCCGCAAAGCCTGCGCGCGCGGCTTGAAGCGGAGGCATCGCCATGAGCCGCCTCGAGCAGGGTTTTGTGGCGGTCGGCATCGCGGGACTGGTCCTGTGCGTTCTTGGCGCATCGCTTGATGCCAAAGCGATGCTGGGCGCCTGGGTCGCGGCAGCTATCTTCGCGATCAGCCTGCCGCTCGGCGCGCTGACCATATTGATGGTGCACGGGCTGACCGGCGGACGCTGGGGCGAGGCGGTCCGCCAGCCTTTGCGGGTCATGATCGCGATGCTGCCATTTGCGCTCATCTTGCTCCTGCCGGTGCTGATGAGACTCGACCTTATCTTCCCATGGGCCGGCGCGGATTCCGCGACGCTTTCTGAGAAGGTTCGAGAGAAGCTCACTTATCTCAACGTGCCGTTCTTCCTGCTGCGCTTCGCTGTCTGCGCGGCGATCTGGCTCGTTCTCACATGGGTGGTGCTCGGCTCGACTTCAGAGGATTCCGAGAAAGCTGGCAATGGGAGGAAATATGCTCTTGGCCTGATCCTCCACGCGCTTGCCGTCAGCGTCTTTGCCATCGACTGGATGCTTTCGATCGAGCCGGAATTCACCTCGACCATCTACGCGCTTTGTGAGGCCTCCGCCGAAGTCGTCGGAGCTTTCGCCCTGGCGATCCTTGTGCTGGCCGCAAGACGGGCAGTGGAGGTCATACCCGGTGGCGAGGAAGATGTCGCGCTCAGCGAGGACCTTGCCAACATGCAGCTGGGCTTCCTGCTGACCTGGATCTACCTCGTCTTCATGCAGTGGGTTGTCGTCTGGGGCGGCGACCTGCCCGACGAGATCGGGTGGTACATCATTCGCGCGACGGGGGGCTGGCGGTATCTGCTGTGGCTGCTGATTGCCTTGCAGGCGGCTGCGTTCACAGGCTCGCTCAGCCGACGGCTCAAGCGCAGCCATGACGGCCTGGTCTGGCTGGCGGGGGCAGCGCTTGCAGGCCATTTCGCCGATGTGTTCTGGCGTATAAGGCCACCGCTCTTTTCCGGCGGTCTGCTAGCGCTCTGGCATGATGCGGTCGCCTGGATGGGACTGGGTGGGCTGTGGCTTGCGCTGTTCCTCTGCCTGCTCCGCCGGCCAGACAGGATCGTCTGGTGGAGGCCGGAGGTCGCCCATGGCTAAGGCGCACCGCCATCCCGAGACGCGCGATGTCCAGCCGCGGGTACTGCTCGCTTTCGGTGGCGGGCTGCTGCTGTTCATCGCTTTGGCCGCGATCGGCATGAAGCTCGCCTTCAACACCACGCCGACATGGCTGCCGGTTCCGACGGAAACCAGTCCGGAAAGCCCCGATCTGCAGACCGCGCCAAGGCAGGACATGGCAAGTCTTCGCGCCGAGGAGGATCGCCAGCTCAAAATGCTTGGCTGGGTCGACCGCAATGCCGGCATCGCCCGTATTCCGATCGACGACGCCATGTGGGCAATTGTCAGCAACGGTTTGCCGGATTGGTCGCAGCAACGATCCGCGACCACTGGAGCCGATGACTGCGCCCTGGTCACGGCGGCCGTTCCCCGCGCTCCGCAGGCCCAGAATTGCCGACAGCAAAGCGGGGCAGGGCGATGAGAAGCTTGTTAGCCGCCCTTTGTCTGTTCGTTGCCGGCGCGGCCCCTGCCGCCGAGCGACCGACATTCGATCCAAAGCTCGGCGCACAGTTGACGCTGGACCGCGAACTGATCGACGCCAGCGGCCGGAAGCTGACGCTGGGCGAAACTCTGGGCGGCCATCCGGCGCTTGTCATCTTCGGCTACGACAGATGCCCGAACCTGTGCGGCGTCACCCAGCAGGCCGTTGCCTCCGACCTGAACAAGACATCGCTTCGGCCAGCAGACTACCGCGCGCTGTTCATCTCGATCGATCCCGAGGAGACCCCGGCCGACGCGGCCACGGCGCAAGATGACATCGCTTCCGCCGCCGGTCCGGCAGGCCTGCCCGCCTGGCGTTTCCTGACCAGCAGCGATGGCGCAGGCGCAGCGCTTGCCAGCGAGGCAGGCATCACCTTCGACCGGCGCAAAGGCATCGATCAGTTCGTCCATCCGATCGCGGTTATAGCACTTACGCCGTCTGGCCGGATTTCACAGGTGCTGCCGGCGCTGACCTTCACGCCGCGCGATCTCAAGCTCGCGCTGGTCGAAGCGTCGGAGAACAGGCTCGGATCGATCGCCGATCACGTCTTCCTGCTCTGCGCCGGCTTCGACAGTTCGAAAGGCCAGTACACGCCGGCGATCTGGGCGGCGCTGAAAGTGGCCAGCCTGGCAACGCTGCTTGGCCTCGGCGCAACCGTGCTCTGGCAGAGCTGGGGGAGGACCAGGTGAGCTTCGGCATTCCCTTCTTCCCCCAGGAGGCTTCCTCGGAAGCAGGCCAGGTCGATGTGCTGTTTTACACTTTGCTTGCTTTTTCCGTCGTTCTCGGACTGGCGCTGACCGGACTGGTCGTCGGCTACGCGGTGAAATACCGCGTCGGCTCAAAGGCGGATCGAACAGGCAAGCGTTCCCGCAGCCTGCCGCTGGAAATGAGCTGGACGATCGCCAGCCTGATCGTCGCTTTCATCTTCTTCGGCTGGGGCGCGACGTTATTCGTTCGCCGCGACCATCCGCCGGCGGACGCGCTCGAGATCACCGGACTCGGCAAGCAATGGATGTGGGAGTTCAGGCAGCCAGGCGGCCAGCGCGAGATCAACGAATTGCATGTTCCCGTCGACAAACCTGTCGTGGTGTCGCTCGCCTCACAGGACGTCATCCACTCCTTCTACGTGCCGGCGTTCCGTATCAAGCAGGATGCGGTGCCGGGCCGCACGACGCATATCTGGTTCATCGCCACCGAGCCAGGCCGCTACCACCTGTTCTGCGCCCAATATTGCGGCACGCAGCATTCCGAAATGGGCGGCTGGGTGACCGTGATGGCGCCCGAGCAATATGCCGCGTGGCTGAACAGCCAGGGCGAAGGCGAGACGCTTGCCGCGAGCGGCGAGAAACTGTTTCGCGCGCTGGGCTGCTCGGGCTGCCATGGCGCGAGCAGCAAGGTGCGGGCGCCGTCGCTTGACGGCATCTTCGGCCGGCCGGTGGCGCTCGACAACCAGCAGACGGTGATCGCCGACGAGCGTTATCTGCGCGACTCCATCCTCAATCCGAAGAAGGAAATCGCGGCGGGCTATGAACCGGTCATGCCGAGCTTCGACGGCCTGATCGACGAAGGCGAACTGCAGATGCTGCTCGCTTATCTGAAGTCGCTTTCGCCGCAACCAACGGCTGGAGCCAAGCCATGACCAACGTGGCGATGCAGGGCACGTATTTGGGGGAGGGGAGCGGGCCTCGCGCTTGGCTGCTGACCACCGACCACAAGCGCGTTGCATGGCTCTACCTGATCTCGCTGACTGCCTTCTTCTTCCTCGGCGGCGCCATGGCGGTGCTGATGCGCATCGAGCTTGCGACACCGGCCGGCGACCTCGTCTCCGACGATGTTTACAACCGGCTGTTCTCGCTGCATGGCATCATCATGGTCTGGTTCTTCCTGGTGCCGTCGATCCCGGCGACATTGGGCAATTTCCTTTTGCCGCTGATGATCGGCGCGCGCGACCTCGCGTTCCCGCGGCTGAACCTCGCCAGCTGGTATGTCTTCATCTTCGGCAGCTTGTTCGCGCTGTTTGCGGTGGTGGCCGGCGGCGTCGACACCGGCTGGACGTTCTACACGCCGCTGTCGACGCTCTATGCCAATGGCTGGGTCTCGACCGCGGCCTTCGGCGTCTTCATCGTCGGCTTCTCGACGATCATGACCGGCATCAACTTCATCGTCAGCGTGCACACGCTGCGCGCGCCGGGGCTCACCTGGTTTCGCCTGCCGATCTTCGTCTGGACGCTTTACGCCACCAGCCTGGTGATGGTGCTGGCGACCCCGGTGCTCGCCGCCTCGCTGATCCTGATCGTGCTGGAGCGCGTGTTCGGCATCGGCATCTTCAATCCCGATCTCGGCGGCGATCCGCTGCTCTTCCAGCATCTCTTCTGGTTCTACTCACACCCGGCGGTCTACATCATGATCCTGCCAGGCATGGGCGTGGTGTCGGAGGTGCTGCCCTGTTTCAGCCGCCGGCCGCTATTCGGTTACAAGGCCGTGGCGATGTCGTCGATGGCGATCGCCGTCTTCGGCTTCCTGGTCTGGGGCCACCACATGTTCGTCAGCGGGCAATCTTCCTATGCCGGCGTGGTATTCTCGTTCCTGTCCTTCTGCGTCGCGATCCCGTCGGCGATCAAGGTCTTCAACTGGAGCCTGACGCTGCGCAAGGGCGAGATCAGCTTCGAGACGCCGATGCTTTACGCGCTGTTCTTCCTTGCGCTGTTCACCTTCGGCGGGCTGGCGGGGCTATTCCTAGCGTCGCTCGCGGTCGACGTGCATGTCCACGACACCTACTTCGTCATCGCGCATTTCCACTACATCATGGTCGGCGGAATGGTGACCGCCTATATGGCCGGCCTGCATTTCTGGTGGCCGAAGTTGACCGGCCGGATGTATTCGGAAACGGCGGGGCGGATCGCGGCGACCGTCACCTTCGTCGGCTTCAACCTGACCTTCTTCCCGCAATATGTGCTGGGCTTCGACGGCATGCCCCGGCGCTATCATACCTATCCGCCGGAGTTCCAGTTCTGGAACGTGCTGTCCTCGGCTGGCGCGGTGGTGCTGGCGATCGGCTATTTGATGCCGTTGTTCTATCTCGGCTGGTCGCTGTTTCGCGGCGCTCGCGCGACCGACAATCCGTGGAACGCCACCGGGCTCGAATGGCAGACAGGCTCGCCGCCGCCGCCGCATAATTTCGAGACGATGCCGGTTGTGACCCGACCGGCCTATGCCTACGACATGAAGGGGCTTGAGCACGAACGCTTCAGTCCGCATCTGGAGGCAGGCGGATGAGCGGGACCGAGAGCGTCGCCTTCGACACCCCCCAGCGCGAACGGCGCGCCGACAATTTTGCCATGTGGGTGTTCATCGGCTCCGAGGCGATGCTGTTCGGCGCCATCTTCCTGGTGTTTCTTGTCGCGCATATCGATTTCGGTCCGGCTTTCGCCGCGGCGTCGAAACACCTTTCGCTGCCGCTCGGCACCCTCAACACCGCCGTGCTGATCACCAGCAGCTTCACCATGGCGCTGGCCCACATGCTTGCGCTTCACAGACGCTGGCGCGCTACGGTTTGGGCGCTGGCCGCGACATCTGCGCTGGGTATTTGCTTCCTGGCCGTGAAAGGCATCGAATATGGCAAGGAAATCGGGGAAGGCCTGGCGCCGCTCCTTGGCCTGCCGTTTCGCTATGCCGGGCCGGATCCGACCCACGCCGAATTCTTCTTCGGCCTCTATTTCGCGATGACCTCGCTGCACGCGCTGCACCTGATCGGCGGCACCGTCGTCATCGCCGGCATGGTCGCGCTCTGGCGGACCGCCAGCCCTGCCAACCGGCTGCGCCGGGTCGTGGCCGTCGGCCTCTACTGGCACTTCGTCGACATCATCTGGGTGTTCATGTTCCCCGTTCTTTACCTGATCAACCGATGAGCGAACTGCGCAAACTCACCTTCGGCTATCTAGGGCTGCTCGCGCTGCTGGCACTGACGGTCGGCTCGTCCCTTTTCGACCTTGGCGGTTTCAATGTCGCCCTCAACCTGGCGATCGCCGCCGCGAAGGCGGTCCTGATCGCCATGTTGTTCATGCATTTGACAGGCATGTTGCCGCGGCTCGCCGTTGCGGCCGCCGGGCTTTGGCTCGTCATCCTCTTCGGGCTGACGCTGATCGGACGATAAGAGAGCGATATCAATCGCCCTCTGGCACGCCGACATAGTTTTTCGTCTTGAAGAGCCCGGCCAGATGAGCGGCATTGGATGCCGCCATCTTGATCATGCCGACGACTTTTTCAGGCGCGCCGGGAAGATCGACGAAGTTGACGTCACCCATCGCTTCTCCAACCCAGTACACGCCGCCATTGGCGGGAACGGTGAAACCGACGTCGTTGAGCGCCTGATAGCACTCAGCATGGCAGTGATGCGCGCCATCCTCATTGCCGACGATCGCCACCAGCGCCACCTTTCCGGCAGCCGGCATGCGTCCGCTGTCGTCGGTCTCGGACAGGAAAGCGTCCATCCGCTCCATCACGCGCTTGGCCACGCTCGACGGCTGCCCCATCCAGATCGGCAACCCAAGGATGAAGATGTCGGCGGCCAGGATCTTTTCCCGCAGCTTCGGCCAGTCGTCGCCTTCGCCCATATCGGAAAGCACGCCGGGCTTGATGTTGTGGGCAAGAGCGCGGGCGGTTTCGCATGCGATGTCATGCGCGGCCAGCGCCTTCGCCAACTCCGCCAGCATTCTGTCGGTGGAGGATTCTTCCCCGTCCGTCGGCATTTTAAGCGTGCAATTGAGCGCGAACGCTGTGAGCGACATCATATCCTCCTGCCGGCTTCGGGCGACCGTCTCGCCCTGACGATCCGAGCCTTGGATGGTGGCGCTTTCGTAGGAGGGAAGGTCGGTCGGGTCATCAAGTGTCCAACCGCGTGTGCTCCGATATGTTCCTGCGGTTGTCCCGCACCTTTTCGATCTCTTCCGGTTCCTTTTTCGTCGATACCCGCGACAGCCTCGCTCGCCGTTCGACTTGATGTGATCAACTCGTCCCAGTTTGGCTTGAAGAGCCTGCGTGTCGCGGTGCTCGGCGCGCTGTATCAATAGGGTCATTGCCCAAGTCGCAAGGGTGGCGATACCGTGCCAGTCCAAGGTCTTCGGTTCGAAGACGAGCCACGCCGCCGGCTTTGTTGCCGGTCCGCTCAAGTCAGGCCGCCCGCAATGTCAGCCTCAATCCTGATACCTGGTGCCACCCGCGCCGCTCTGCTTGTTTGCGTCCCGCAGCAGGCGGACAATGGCATCCACGGGGGACGGGTCGGTTGCGGGTTGGGCTTTCCAGCGCCACAGATGGCGAAACAAAATCCTCAAGCTTGGCATCGCAACAGCCTCCTGCACTATCAACCTGGAACCGGGAGCGATGTTCCTTTCGCGGCTAGCGGAAGACCGCGGCGACGAGAAATGCGACGGCGGCCACGACAACCAGCGCCACTACGACCAGAACCGGGCCGCTTCTGCGCGGCTGCAGGTCGGGCGCGTTCTCCGGCTGTCGCATCGCGTTGGCAAAACTCGCCTGGTTGGTGAAGTTCGATTTGCGCGCCTCGGCCGGCTGAGCGGAAGTCGCGACATCGCCGGCCTCGGCATCTGTCTCCTGCGGCGCCGCCGCCGGGTCGAATCCGGGCGTCTTGTCCTGGGTCCTGCCGGCCTGGATTTCGCCGCGTGCTTCGGCGGATGTACGTTGGTTGGGTGACATTTTGCGCCTCCGTTGTTCCCAAACCTGCTTCCGGCCCCGCTGTTCCAACCGGGCGTCAAGGCAGGAGGGGGGATCAAGCAAGCGCCTTCGACTTCATTGCCTGCGCGACGTCAGGCGCACGGTTGCCGAGATCGGTTCTTGAACTCGGACGGAACTTTCGGGTCAAGGGAGCCTTGTATCCTCGATAGCAGGACAACGAGGCCGGAATGCAAGTTCTCGACACAGCGATACATGCCGATCCCAAAGGCGCGACAGTCGAGTTTCTTGGCGAGGGCGGGGAAACGATCGCTGTCACCATGATTGTGTCCGACCCGTTGCTTGGCGACGCCGCGCTTATCGATCGCGCCAGAGAGATGATGCTTCAGTGCGCGGCATTCAGCTACCCGGCAGAACGAGACGAACCGGACGGCAAGGTTGACGCAGGCCGGCCTGGCGTCGAGCGGCAAAGCGATATGGGCCAAGGTCCGTACACATTCGAATATCGCGACGGCGGCAGTGTGAGGCGGGTCGAAGGCGTTGAATTGCCCGACCTCGAAGCTGCTCGCCATGAAGCGGTGCGCTCGGCGATCGATCTGCTCGACGATGCGGCTGAACCGCGTCAGGACGGCTGGGCGGTTCGGGTTTGTGGCGACGGCGGTGATGTCCTCTTGTCCGTCGATTTCGAAAAAGCAAGGCAGGAAAGGGCAACCACCGCGATGTGAGGGAAGGCGGCGTCTGTGAAAGGTATGATGATGCATCCCTTCATGTCACTGCATAGGCTTGCAAATTCACGGGGCGATGGGCTCAGACCGGAGTTTCTTCGTCTCTTCGAGGCGCGCGCCGCCTTGTCGAGCCCTGACGTGATAGAACTCCGTCTCGGCAAGGAGCAGGCTGGTCCAAATCCCATCGGCAGTGCCGCAACCGCGGCGCAGCAACACATCCCGCGCTTTCCTGGCGGGCACGCTGAGAACAATCGCGAGCCCGAGCCAAGGAGGGCACGGTAGGCTAACGGAGGCCGAGATGCGGACACCCTTGGCACTGATCATCCAAGATGAATATCTGATCGCTCCGGACGAGGCGCTTCTTTGAATTGTCCGATTGGCAACTGCATGATGTCGTCTGCAGCTGTCATGCCGGCGCCACGATGCAGGCGAGTTGGGCCGCCGCGCGAGTTCGCAGGATCGTAAAGGCAATCGGGTTCTCGCCTGGCTCAGGAGCCGTTTGGTGCATTGAAAAGCCGTGTCGTCCGGCGAGCACGGGGTCGCCGGACGACACGGCTGAGATCAGTGCAGGCTCCGCGCGAGCGCGCTATTCCAAGCGGGGTGGCGCCGATCCGGAAATACGGCAACGATCCGGACATGCTCGATCGCGAGGCTGCAAAACTGAAACGCGACACGGCGGCCGGTGAGGCTGGCCGTACCTCAGCCATCTTGGTCGATAGCGTGCGGCGACGGCTGCTGGGCGCCGCCGCTGGGGCGTCCGCTGTTCTGGTCAGCCCAAAGCCAAAGGGCGATCAGCACGATCAGCAGAGCCGCGACAAGTGTACCGATACGACGCATTGCTGGTCGCCGTGCCTTCAGCCGCCGGGCTTGTTGGTGGCCGGATCCGAGCCGACGCCAACCGCGGGATCCGGTGTCACCGGGCCGCGCTCGGCTTCCGAGCCTTCCGATTCGATCTCCTGGACGGCCTGATCCCAGTGCTCCTGCTCACGCCCATCGGGGCGGCCTTCGCGTTCCCAGATCTCGTGGGCGCGTTGCCTGATGCGTTCTTCCCGGTCCATGCTTTCCTCCTGTCGCGCCTGACGTTGGCGCTTGTCTGCCCCAATCGAGCGCTGAGAGGTTTGTTCCATTGGATTCGAATGGATTAAGTGCGTTTGCAAAGCGTCGGGGAACGTCGCCTTTGGAATCCCGCCCATGCCGATGGCCGCTGGCACGGTCGGGTGCGAGGGCGAAAACAGTCTACTTGTTCGTGCGAATTTTCTGACGCGGGTTGATTCCGCCCGTTGAGGTGGTGTCGTTCTCGACATCTCCCTCGACCGTGTTCTCGCCATGCTCCAACTCGTCACCTTCCTTGATGGTGCCCTTGGAGGTTCCAATGCCGGGATCGTTCTCCATATCGGCGTCGCTCGGTCTTTTCGATTTCGGGTGCTGGTTTCCGCTCATGGCCGTTCCTCGATTAGTGCGTTTCACCGTTTCACGGAAACGGTGAAACGCACTACCTCTTTGATTTACGCAATTCCGGACGGAAAACCGCTCACGCTTTTCCTGGAATTGCTATGGCCTCCCAAACTGGAAGGGATGCCGAATGTTCCGGCGTCAGACGCCGAATGGATAGGTTTCCGGCACGCCTTCGGCAGCGTGCTCGGGTCCGAGCGGCGTGACCGCGTTGGTTTCATCGAACCACACAAAGGCATCGAACTGCCGCGCCAGCGAGGCGTCGGCATAGTGGCTGTGCAGTTCGGTTTCCGGCCGGTAGATCACCCCGATGAATCGTTCCAGCCGGCGCTCGGTCAGGCGGTCGCGCAGGTCCGGGTCGTGCCCGAGGTCAAGCAGGAACCGGTGAATGCCGGCGTCGTGGCAGAGCCGCTCGTAGCTGTCTTCGCGAGAGGGCCGCACCGACTTGATTTCCATGTCTCCGTCCCAGTCGGTCGCTGCCGCGACGGTGCCTGCATGCGTGCCTAGGCCGATGAGTGCCACGGCATCGCCAAACTTCTGCCGGCAGAGCTGGCCGATATTCACTTCGTCGCGCGAGATGCCCATTTCGGTGTAGCGCGCGTCGCCGATATGCGAATTGTGCGCCCAAACGACAGCCTTCGCGTTGGGAGCCCGCGCATCGAGGATATGCTCCAGCGTTTCGAACATATGGGTATCGCGCAAATTCCAGGATTGCGGGCCGCCATAATACATGGTGCGGTAATAATGCTCGGCGGAGGCGACGAGACGGGCATTCTGCGCGGCGTCGAAGAGGTCGTCGCCGTCTTGTCCGGTATCGTCAAGCTGCCTCGCCAGCATCTCGCGGCATTGTTCGAGAACCGCTTCCTCGCATTCGCGATAACCCCTGGTCAGCGCGGCGCGGCCATAGGTCGACGGCTCGGTCTGCCAAGGCGTCAGGCAGCCATAGCGCTCGCGCGCAACCTTTGCCGCTTCCGGGTCTACGCGGTCGAGATACTCCAGGACGGCGGCGATCGAGCCGCGCATGTTGTAGATGTCGAGGCCATAGAAGCCTGCTTGCGGCTGGAGTGCCTTGACCATGTCATTGTGCTCGCGCAACCACTCCACGAATGCCGCGACGTCGGTGTTGCGCCACATCCAGGTCGGAAAGCGCAGGAAGGGTCGCTCGGCGCCAGCGGAAGTGCTCTTACCGCGAACATAGCGGTCGATCGCAACCGCATCGGGCCAATCGGCCTCCACCGCCACGATGGTGAAGCCGTGTCTCTCGATCAGCCTTTTGGTGATTGCCGCGCGCGCCCGGTAGAATTCGGATGTGCCGTGGCTGGCTTCGCCGAGCAAGACGATCCGCCGGTCAGCGAAGCGGTCGAACGGTTCGGCAAAGCCGGGATCGTTGAAGTCGGGCAGCGGCTCGGCGGCCGCGGCGATCATTTCCGGGAGGCTGCGCTGGCGCGCCAGTGGAATCGCGCGGACAGTCGTCGCGCGGCTTTCCTCCCGCCAGCCCTGTTCGCCGATGAGCGGGACGAACCGCACCCCGCCGAAATCCTCCTCGCTGTAGGTCGAGGCGCCCGTGCGGGTTACCTTTAGCAGGCGCTGCTCGTCGGGATCGTCGCCCACCGGGATGACCAGCCTGCCGCCGACGTCGAGCTGTTGCTGCAAGGCCAGCGGCGCGCCCGGCCCGCTCGCCGCGACCACGATGGCATCGAAGGGCGCCGCTTCCGGCCAGCCTCTGGTGCCGTCGCCGGTCCGAACTTCGATGTTGCCGTAGCCTAGTCTTTGAAAGCGGTGCCGTGCGGTTTCGGCCAGCGCTGTGTGGCGTTCGATCGTGTAGACATGGTCGACGATCCGGCTCATGACGGCGGCTGCGTAGCCCGATCCTGTGCCCACCTCGAGCACCTGGTCGCCCGGGCCGATTTCCGCCATCTCCAGCATGAAGGCAACGATGTAAGGCTGCGATATCGTCTGGCCTTCCGCGATCGGCAGCGGTCCATCCTCATAGGCGAATTCCTCGTAGCCGGGATCCACGAAGACTTCGCGGGGGACCTCGCGCATCGCCGCCAGGATTTCCCGATCATGGATGCCGCGGCGGCCGAGATGAACATCGACCATCCGACGGCGCTCGCGGGAAAGATCGAGCATCGGAATTCCCTCCTATTGTCCTGCCTCCATCATCGTCTTGGCTGGCTCCCGGGCGACGTTTTCCTCGATCTCACCGCGACCCGGAGTCCGAGGCAGCGCCTTGCGGAAGTTCTTGGCGTAGTCGGGTGGCATTTTCGGCGGCATCATCGGCTCATAGGCGTCGACCAGCGCCTCGATGATCACTGGGCCGCTGGTGGCGAAAGCCTGGTCCAGCACGCGCTCGATCTCCTCCGCCCGCTCGATGCTGAAACCTTTTCCGCCCATCGCCTCGGCGGCCTTGGCGAAATCGATCGGCTGCAATTCGCAGCCGAATTGCGGGTTGCCGAGAAACATCATTTGCTCCCAGGCGATCTGGTTCAGCATGTTGTTCTTGATGACCAGGATTTTCAGCGGGATGCCGTAGCGCACCGCCGTGGAAAACTCGCCGAGCTGCATGGCAAGCCCGCCGTCGCCGACGATCGCCGCGATCGGCCGGCCGGGAAAGGCGATGCCGGCGGCGATCGCATAGCTGAGACCGCAGGACATGGAGGCGAGGGCGCCCGAGACGCCGAAGGCCTGCCCAGCGCGGAGATCGACATGGCGGGCGGCAAGCTCGGTGTTCTGGCCGGAATCAGTCGCCAGTACCGTATTCTCGGCGAGGCGTTCGCCGAATGCCCGTGCGACGTGCTGAGGCTTGAGCGGATGCGCCGAGCCATCTTCGGATTGACGCATCATCTCGCGCCATCTTTGCATCGAGCTTTGCGCCGTCGCCAGGAATTCCTTACTCGCCCTCTGCTTCAGCCGCTTGTTGAGGGCGCGCAATGTCTCGGCCGCATCGCCGACCAGGCCGGCCTCGACCGGAAAGCGCAGGCCGATACGCTGCGCGTCGCAATCGATCTGGACGCCACGCGCTGTGCCCGGCTGCGGATAATATTCGATGTAAGGGAATGTCGAGCCGACGATGAGGATGGCGTCGCACGTCTCCATCGCCTCCTGTGATGGCAAGGTGCCCAGAATGCCGATGCCGCCGGTGGTGTAGGGATGGTCGTCCGGCAGCACCGCCTTGCCGAGCAGCGCCTTGACGATCGGCGCCTGCAGCAGCCGCGCCGTTTCCTCGAGCTCCACCGCCGCGCCGATGGCTCCGCGCCCCGCTAGGATCGCCACGCGCCCTGCATCATTGAGGACGGCCGCGGCTTTGTCCAACTCCGCATCTTGCGCGAGACAGTGAGGTGCGAACATGTCCTGCGGCGTGTGCGCCGGGCGGTTGCGCTTGGATCGCTTGGCCGCGTCGGCGGGCTGTTCCTGGATATCGCTGGCGATCGAAAGATGGGCGACGCCCTTGCGGGCAAGCGCTGTGCGGCAGGCGAGGCTTGCTACGTTCTCCATATGCGCGGCGTCCGAGACCCGGACGTTGTAGACGCTGACGTCGTTGAAAACCCGAGTAAGATCGACATCCTGCTGCGTGAAAGTCTCGATCAGGTCATGGAACTGCATGCCGGTGATTGCCAGCACCGGCGCCTGGTCGAGCTTGGCGTCGTAGAGGCCGGTGAGAAGATGGGTGCCGCCGGGTCCGGATGTTGCCAGGCACACGCCGAGCCTGCCTGTCCATTTGGCGTAGGCGCAAGCCATGAACGCGGCCGATTCCTCGTGTCGCACCTGGACGAAGGATATCCTGTCCTGGCTTTTGCGCAGCGCCTCCATGACGCCGTTGATGCCGTCGCCGGGGAGCCCGAACACGACTTCGACGTTCCAGGCAATCAAGGTGTCGACGAGAATTTCCGCTGCATTGGGCATGGCGAGGCTCCGCTGTTGGCTTCCGAACCAGCAAGGCTGCGGTTGGTTCCCTCGCCGGATCGAGGCGGCTCATGGCCAAAAGGAACAAACCCGATTGCGCAGGGTTGGGCGGCCGCTGCAGTGTGGTGTCCCTTCCCTAATGTGTTGCCCCTGAGTAGGCTTCCATGGTTCGACGATGCGCTGTTCGAACGGGTAGCGAAGTCCTTCGAGCTAGCGCGCAAGCAGGTTGAGGCGGAGGTCATCTCGGTGCCGACGCCGACGTTGCACGGCGATGACGACCGCGTCATTTTGCGGCCAGTTGTGAACGTGAACTCTTGCCGGGTGTCGGTCATTTTCCGACCCGGGAGCGCTGGAGCAGGTTCCTGCTTGCCTTTGGCAGGGAATATCCAGGGACAATTGGTAGCGAGCGGGGCTAGCGGCGGCTGGCGCGCGTTCTGCCTGCCGGCACGATTGCAGATCGCAGCACCTGGTCGATGTCATGAGGTTCTATTCCGAGGTCGCGAAATCCCGGCAGCTGGGTGTCCGCAACGGTGTCGATCTGCATGAGGTCGACCTGATTGCGTGTCAGCGGTGCGCCGGGGATGAACTCGCCGAAAGTGGCAAGAATGCGCCATAGGACAAATGGAACCGGCACCAATCGTGTCTTGATGCCAAGCAATTGAGCGACTTCCAGCACCAGGGTTCGATAAGTGTAGACACGCGGTCCACCGAACTCGAACAGACGGGCGTCGGCGCCTCCGGAGGCGATCCGCGCGATGGCTTCGGCAACGTCTTCAACGGATGCTGGCTGGAGGCGGGTATCGCCATCGCCGAACAGCGGATATGCGGGAAGGATGGGCAACAATCTCGTGATCGTTGTCAAAAACCTGTCGTCTGTTGCGGTCATCACCGCAGGGCGGACGATAGTCGCGCCCGGAAATCCGACGTTGACGGCCTCCTCACCTTGCCCTCGCGCCCTGATGTAACTGGACTGCGAACGTGAGTCGGAGCCGATGCCGGATATCTGTATGTATCGTTCGGCGCCACCTTCCCGCGCTGCGTCCGCTAATTGGGAAGCGGCCTCGACGTGGATGCGTTCGAAAGTAACGTCTCCATGTTCGGAATAGAGGCTGACTGCGTTGACTACCGTTGCTGCATCCGAAACGGCCGCTGCAACTTGGCTTCGATCGAGGATATCGGCTTTGACTGCGCTAAAGGACTTGCCATTAGCCCACCCCGGTCGTGCATGCGCGGGATGGCGGGAGGCTGAACGAACGATAAGCCCGTGATCCAAGAGATGCCTGACGATCCTTCGCCCAAGAAAGCCGGATCCTCCGAACACGGTGACGCACCCCGACCGCGGTCGAGTGTTTGATGACGAAGTTTGTGCGATGGCCATACCCGTCAACGGTTCTTGCAAAGGTTCTTCGTCCAGCAGGCGTCCGTCAAGGCAATCTGTGGCTAACTGCGGGTGGCACGCGTTCTGGCTGCCTTCTTCGCCGCTTGCTTCCTGCCTTGAGCGCCTTTGGTCTCCACAGCTTTCCGCGCGGCCGCCGAGCGCCCGGCTGCGCCTTTCGTCGCGGCCGCTTTCTTGGCAGAGGCCGATCGCTCTTCAGCGGTCCGTTGCGAAGCCGCTTCCCTGGTTTGTCGCGACAGCGCCTTGCGAGACGCACTGCTTTTCGGTTCGTGCTGGAGGACCTCAGACACGGCCTTAGAAACCTTCGGCCGGGGCTTGGGTTTGCGTTCACCTTGGCCGACTTCGTGGGCATATTCAGCGCTTTTTCGCGTGCTCTCCTTGACCTTACCCTTCTTTGGCGGAGGTAGGTCGACCCCGGCGCGGCGCGCTTCGGAAAGGCCGATGGCGATCGCTTGTTTTGTGGAACGCGCGCCGTGCTTGCCACTGCGAATCTCATCAATCTCCTCACGCACGAACTCGCCCGCTTGCGTGCTCGGCGACTTGCCTTGGCGCTTATCCCGTCGCGCCTTTTCGATGGTTTTCTTGTCGGGCATCGCTTTCTCCCTTCTCGGATAGGGGACCCAACTGATCCGCGCCCCAAAAGGCGGGAACGCGTCAGAGACGCAATTGATCCTTGATCCAATGATCTTGATCCAAAAGTTCCGACGGCGCCTGCGGCAGCGTTTGGTCCTTCGCCACTTGGGGCCACCCCGATCGCGCTACGGGCAACCGCGCTCGCACACCCGGCCCGGAGAACGAAACAATAGTTTCAGTCGGACGTTCCAACTGAAGCAGGGTGCGCGGGGCGCGCTTTTATCCGGGAGATTACGATGAGCGCAAATGGCCTCGACGTTTTCGACAAAACCGTTCAGATCACCAATATCTGGTTGAACGAGATCATGGACGATCTCGGCCCGGATCGACAACTCGCATGGCATGCGCTTGGTGTGGTTCTGCGCGCCTTACGCGACAGGCTGCCCGCGGAACTGGGTGCCAAGCTTGGTGCGGAGCTGCCGCTTATGATCCGTGGTGCATATTACGACCAATACCAGCCGTCCAATGTGCCGAACCGACATCGCTCTGTCGAAGAGTTCTTCGACACCATAAACGAAGGCCTGAAGTCCGGACGACCGGTAAACGCCGGCGACGCGGCCAGAACAGTATTCAAGGCACTTGCCCATCACATCGATCTAGGCCAGTCGGCGAAAGTGCGCGATGGCCTGCCCAAGGATGTCAAGGCGTTGTGGCCCGAAAGCATCGGGGCGTAGGCGGCGTGACAGGATTGCAGCAACGCCGGCCCACACTCCGCGAACTCTAATGGGCGGTTTGTGAATGTTCTCCGCCTGGCATTGATATGCCACCCAAAGCCTCCCCAGCCTCCGCCGCTTCTCCATTCTTCGCGAGGTCGCCAAGGGAGATGATGCCGACAAGCCGTTTGTCGCGGTTGAGAACGGGAAGCCGGCGCACCTGCAAGTCGCCCATGTTCGCAAGGACATGCTCGATATCCTCGTCATCGAAGCAGTATTTGATGTCCCCAACGCTCATGACGTCGCGCACCTTGGCATCCGGCCCATTGCCCAACGCTACGCCGCGGACCACGATATCACGGTCGGTGATCATGCCAACCAGCCGATCGTTGTCGCCGACGGGCATCACCCCGGTATCGAGGCTGCCCATCATCTGGGCTACATCTCGAATCGAGTGTTCAGGATTTGCGATTTTGACGTCCCTCGTCATGCAGTCGCCGACTTTCATGGCAATCTCCTATCGGTTTGCAAAAGACCCCCGCCGGATCGCTGTGACGACGGAACGAACTGTTCAACGATAACGTTCCACCAATTCACCTGCGGATCCGCTTTTCGCGGCGTTCCGCATCGGGAAGTCGACCCCCGCGCATCGCGCCTATCCAGCCGCAGACGTAGGTCGCGCGCGTCCAGATCGACCCGCCGGAACCAGAAAGCAGCCTAATTGCTTGGTGTGAACTTACGGGTGCGGCGTGATTGGGCCATGCGTTTGCGCTAGATCAAAGCCTGTTCGCGGTTTGCCGGGTAGTCGGCCGGTTTCGCAACGACCGGAATGAACCGGTGCAGGCATCGACGCGTTGTGCTTCAGCCGGGGCTTGCTTGTCAAAGCGGAGCGTAAGGCAGCAAGTGCCAAGGGTGTCTGGAGCTGTCGGGACAAGGCATCGCCAACGGCAATCGTCGGCCGAATACGCGCTTACGAAGATGAATGAGATGGCTTGGTGCTCCAAAGCATCGGCGACCGGTGCGGCGGCATCTCTTTCCGCCACCAGCTATTCGTCATCGGCCACCAACCGCCGGCGGGCGCCGACACCCGGGCCTCGTGCTGCTTGAGTGGACGGGTTGAGAAACGGTTCCATCTTGTCGGCCAGCGGGCAGTTAATTGCGCGCTTTAATTCCATGCGAAGAACGCTTGCTGGCGCCGTCGGCGATCCAGTCCGCAAGGCTGCGCGCAAAGCTTCGCGGCACGATCATGACGCAGCTGGTCTCGCTCGTGCGCAGGACAAGCACCGGTACGTGATGCAAGGCCGTTTGAATTGCGCGGCCCGGCGCTGCGCTTGGCGCGCGCCAGTCGACTGCGATGCAGCCGGAGAGGATTTCCAGGATGCGCGCGCCGCTCAAGCTGAAGCGCACGCGTCCCTCGCCGAGGGGAACCGAACAGCCCAGTTCGGGATCGATCGCGGGCTGCGGCGGTTTTGCATCCGTCTCCATCATCAGCCAGAGACGGCGGGGGGAGACCCGAACGATGAGCGTGTCGGCATGGCGGACCGTCTCGCCGACCGAGACCGGCAGGGCAGTGCCCAGCATTTGGGAAACGTTCAGCTCAAACCGGGCCAGCATCCCGTCCCAGCCCTCGACCTGAACGATCGGGCAGTCGGACCTCGACAGGGTGAAATCTTTCGATACCAGAGCCTCAGCCATGCAGCCGCTCTCCTTTCGGATCCAGGAAGACGGGCGAGACGATGCGGGCGCGAACGGTTTCAGCCTTCATCGGATAGGTGGCGAGGACTTCGCTTCCCTCCACCGCGACATCGCCTGCCAGCAGGGCGAGGCCGACATAGCGGTCGAGCTCCGGGCTGAACGTCACCGACGTTATACGGCCGCGTCCATGCCCGGCGACGGTATCGCCGGGCATGAACAATATCGCGCCGCCACGAAGGCGCTTGCCCTCTTCGGTGCATTCCAAGCCAACCAGGCGCTGACGGTCGGGAGCTTGAAATGCCGGACGCCGTCGCAAGACATCACCGACAAAACCTGCGCGTTTTCCGACCATACGGCCAAGACCGAGACCGTCGAGTGTGGTGCGGCCATCGATTTCGGGTCCGGCGACATGGCCCTTTTCGACCCGCAGCGCGCCCAGCGCCTCGACACCGTAGGGTCTCAGGTCGAAGGGCGCGCCCGCCTCAAGCAAATGGCGCCAGACCGTGTCGCCGGCAGTTGCGCCGACATAGATCTCGTAGGCGCGTTCACCCGAATAGCTGAGGCGCATGATCCGCAACGCCCGGCCGCCGAACTCGCCTTCGGCAAGGCCCATATGCGGCAGTGCATCGTTTGAGACGTCGAGTTGCGGAAAGGCGGCGGCAAGGATATCGCGGCTCCTCGGTCCGGCGACCGACATCGCCGCCCATTCGTCGCTGACCGAGGTGACGGCGACGCGCAGATCCGGCCAGGCGGTGTCGAGCAGGAATTCCAGCCGCGACAGGACATCCGCCGCCTTGGCGGTCGAGGTGGTCATGAAGAACCGGCTTTCCGACAGCCGTGTGGTAGTGCCATCATCGAAGACGATGCCATCATCGCGCAACATGACTCCGTAGCGGGCGCGGCCGACCGGCAGCTTGGCAAAGCCGTTGGCATAGACACGGTCGAGGAAAATGGCCGCGTCCGGTCCTTGCACGTCGATCTTGCCGAGGGTTGAAATGTCCATCAGCCCCGCGGCCCCGCGCACCATGCGGATCTCGGCGACATAGGCTTCGTTCACGTCGCGGCCGGCGGCGCGGTAGAAATACGGACGCATCCACAGCCCAACCTCGAGCATGTCGGCGCCATTCGCCACATGCCAGTCATGCATCGGCGTAAGGCGAAACGGCTTGAGATGGTGGCCGACGGCGCGGCCGGCGAGCGCGCCGATGGCGACGGGCGCGTAGGGTGGTCGAAAGGTCGTGGTCCCGGTTTGCGGGATCGTCTCGTGGCGCAGCGCCGCCATGGCCGAAAGTGCTGCAAAATTGCTGGTTTTGCCTTGATCGGTGCCCATGCCGAGCGTGGTGTAGCGCTTCAGGTGCTCGACCGATTCATAGCCCTCGCGATGCGCCAATTCGATGTCTTTGGTGGTCACATCCATCTGGAAATCGACAAAAGCCTTTCCGTGGCCGACAAAGGGGATTGCGCGGAACGCGTTGGCTGCGGCTTCGCCGAGATCGAGCCTCGCGGGAGCCGGTGCGGCTGCCGATTGTCCGCAGAAAGCTGCGGCTTCGATACCGGCATGGTGTCCGCCGTCGATGGCGTCGGCGGTCGAGAAGCGGCCCATCATTGCGCCGGCGCCAAAATGCCCTGCCGGAAAGCCGCCGGGAATGAAGCCGTCCACGTCGTCGCGATAGACGGGTTTGACGCCGAGATGCGCGGTGAGATGCACCGTCGGTGACCAGCCGCCGGACACGCAGAGGAGGTCGCAAGCGATCTCTGAATTGCCACCCGGCCCGGCGAGCTTTACGGCTTTGACTGCATGGCCGCCACGCAGATGGGTAACTTGGGCTCCGGATCGGATCGTTATGTTCAGGCGCCTGGCTTCCGCGGCCAGAGCGGCGGTCGGGTCGCCGCGCTGATCCGCGACCGTCACTTCCGCACCGGCGGCAGCAAGATCGAAGGCGGTCCGATAGGCGCCGTCATTGGTGGTGGCAACCAGGATCCGTCGGCCGGACAGAACGGCGAAGCGGTTGAGGTAGGCCCGGGCGGCCGATGCCAGCATGACACCAGGCCGGTCATTGTTGGAGAACACCAGCGGTCGCTCGATGGCACCCGCCGCAAGGACGATGGAGCGGGCGCGAAGCATGGTGAAGACCTGCCGCGCAGCACCTTCCTCGGCCGGATCGTCGTTTCGTTCGATCAGACCTAGCGTGTTGCCGTCATAGGTGCCGAATGCCATCGTCTTGCGCAGCATAGCGACGTTGGGCAGGCCCATGAGTTCGGCCTCGGTCGCCTTCAGCCAGGCTGCCGCCTCGCCATCGGGACGCTCCGACAGCAGCTGACCGCCAAGCAGGAAATCCTGCTCGATCAGCGTGACGCTTGCCCCAGCGATGGCTGCGGCGCGCGCCGCCGACAGGCCAGCGGGACCTCCGCCGACGATCGCCACGTCGGCAAATGCGTGGCGCATCTCGTAACGGCCAGGATCGGGCTCGGCGCCGGCTCGGCCCAGGCCTGCCGCCCGGCGGATGAAATGCTCATAGAACATCCAAGCGCGCCGCGACGGCCCCATGAAGGTCTTGTAGTAGAAGCCGGCGGAAAGGAACGGTGCAAACAGCCCGTTGATGCTCTGCAGGTCAAAGCCGAGCGAGGGCCAGCGGTTCTGGCTTTCGGCGATCATGGCTTGCGCCAGTTCGAGCGTAGTTGCCGGCATGTTGGGTTCGCGTCGTCCACCAGCCCCGAGCGTGACCAGCGCGTTCGGTTCTTCGGGTCCGGCCGAAAAGATGCCGCGCGGCCGGTGATACTTGAAACTGCGTCCGGTGAGTGTGACGCCGTTGGCCAGCAGGGCCGAAGCCAGCGTGTCGCCTTGATAGCCATATAGCTTGCGGCCATCGAAGCTGAAGTCGATCGGTTGCGCACGATCGATACGGCCACCGGCCGGCAAACGTCTGTCGCTCGAGTTCATGCTTCTATTTCCTGGCGAAGCCGACGGAGAGGATGGAATGGTTGCGGGTGTCGCGTTCGACGACCAGCCATTGCCGGCAGCCGGTCACATGTTGCCAGAACTCGCTATGTGGCCCGGGCGGGTTTTTGCGTACATAAACATAACGGTACCAGGCCTCCGGGTCCGGATCGTCATGACGCGGACGCATAACCGAAGCGTCGCCGCCATAGCGGAACTCGTCATGATCGCGCGGGCCGCAGCACGGACATTCGATGCGAAGCATTCGTCTTGCTCCTATTGCAGCCAGGCCGCGGGGCCGGCTCCAGCCTCGTCGAGCGTGTGGCCGGTACGGAAACGGTCGAGCCCATAGGCGGCGATCAATGGATGCGGCTTGCCGGTCGCCAGCGTGTGCGCAAAACACCAGCCAGAAGCCGGTGTCGCCTTGAAGCCGCCATAGCACCACCCACCGTTGAGATAGAGCCCATCGATCGGCGTCGGGCAGATGATCGGGCTGGCGTCGGGCGTCATGTCCATTACACCGCCCCAATGGCGCAGCAGCCTGACGCGCGAGATGCAGGGCATTAGCGCGATCGCGGCCTCGGCCACCTCGCGCACGACGCCGAGATTGCCGCGCTGGGCGTAGGAATTGTAGCCGTCGAGATTGCCGCCGAAGACAAGCCCACCCTTGTCGGACTGGCTGACATAGAAATGATCGGCGCCGTAGGCGACGACATGGTCGACCAGCGGCTTCAGCGGTTCGGTGACGAAAGCCTGGAGCACGTGGCTTTCGATCGGCAGTTCCAGGCCGGCCTTCTGTCCGAGCACTGAGGTGTGGCCGGCGACTGCCAACCCGACCTTGCCGGCGCCGATGCGGCCCTTGCTCGTCTCCACGCCGACGATCCTGTCGCCATCGCGGACGAAGCCGGTCACCTCGCAGTTCTGGATGATGTCGACGCCATGGCCGTCGGCGGCGCGCGCATAACCCCAGGCGACGGCATCGTGGCGGGCGGTGCCGGCGCGGCCCTGCAGGATCGCGCCGTGGATTGGAAACCGCGCTGTGTCGGAGAAATCGAGATAGGGCACGAGCCGCCGCACCTCCTCGCGGTCGAGAATGTCGGCATCGATGCCGTTCAGCCGCATGATGTTGGCGCGATGGCTGAACGTGTCGAGCTGATCCGCCGAATGGGCGGTGACGATCTGGCCGCGCTGCGAAAACATGACGTTGAAATTCAGCGCCTGCGACAGGCCTTCCCATAGCTTGACCGAGAATTCGTAGAATTGGGTGTTGCCGTCGAGCAGATAATTGGAACGGATCACCGTGGTGTTGCGGCCGACATTGCCGCCGCCGATATAGCCCTTCTCCAGCACGGCGACATTGCGGATGCCGTGGTTCTCGGCGAGATAGAAGGCGGTGGCCAGCCCATGTCCGCCACCGCCCACGATGATCACATCGTAAGCCGGCTTCGGCTCTGCCGCGCGCCACGCGCGCTGCCAGTTCTTCTGGCCGGACAGGCCGTTACGGAAAATCGAGAACGCCGAATAGCGCGACGTGTTCATGGTCTAGCGGACGATCGAGCCGGCCGTAGTGCGGGTCAGCACTTCAGCGCCCGCGTCGGTCAGCAGCACGGTGTTTGAGATGAAATGGTCGCCGCGGCCGGTGCCCATCAGCCAGGAAAGGATATGGAAGCTCATCCCCGTCTCGATCTCGAGATCGGAATCGTGCCTCAGGCCGGTTACCGAGTTGCCGCCGGTCCAGGATGGCGGCTGGCCGATGCCGACCAGGTAGCCGCAATGGTGGCGGCGATAATGCGAGAGACCTGCTTCGTCTGCGGCGCCCTGCCAGGCACCATAGACGTCGCGCGCCTTGACGCCGGGCTTCAGCGCCTTGAGGACGGCATCGAAGGCTTTGGCTGTGACCTCGGCCATCGCCGCGTCTTCATCCTTGATGCTGCCGATGCGGATCAGCCGGCCGAGCGGCGCGTGATAGCGCGAGATGCAGCCGGACAGTTCGACGAAGACCGGCTCGCCGGCGCGGTAGATGCCGTCGCCCCAGGTCGTATGCTCTTCGCCAAGCCTGGCGGCGGGACGGATGAACGGCCCGAAGCCGGGCGCGTGGCCGCCGGCGCGGATCATCGCCGCCACGCATTGGGCAGCGACCTCCTGCTCGGCAGCCCCTTCGGAAATCGCCGCGATCGCTGCACCGGCAGCGGCATCCGTGACCTTTGCAGCGCGGCGCATCAGCGCCTGCTCCTCGGCGCTCTTCACCAGCCGCATCCTGTCGACCAGCCCGGAGACATCGCTCCATTTGGCGTTGGCCTGCGCCTCGAGCTTCAGGGCGAGGCCGTGGCTGAGGCCCGACGTCCAGTGCTCGAGACCGATGCGCCTACCTGTCAGTCCGAGTTCGGCAAGGACACGCGCGGCAAGGTCGGCGGCCGTCTCGCTGTCGGAATGGCCGCGGAAATCCGCCGCCTTCACCTGGTTCTCGATCGTCACCTTTTCCATCGACCGGGTGACTAGAACCGGTCGACCGCCGAGCGGGATGATCAGGAAGTGTGGCGCGAAGTAGCCCCAATGGTCGAGGCCCGTGAGGTAGAAGATGTTTTCCGGCGCAGAGAAGATAGCTGCATCAAGTCCGCGCTCTGCCAGCGCTGTGCAGACCTTCGACAGGCGGCCGGCGATTTCTGCTTCGGAAAAGGGATTGCGGTCCATTGGGTATCCTTGAACTTGTCGGTTCCCGGGCTGGTGGTCAGTCGATGATGATGAGGTCGCGGGCCACGTCGCAAAGCCGCTCGCCGCCGCTTTCGGTAACGACGAAGGATTCGGAAATGGCGACGCCGAAATCGTCGAGCCAGACGCCGGCCATGAAGTGGAAGCACATGCCAGGCTGCAGCTCGGTCTTGTCGCCAGGCCTGAGGCTTGCGGTGCGTTCGCCCCAATCCGGCGGATAGGCGAGGCCGACGGGATAGCCGACGCGGCTTTCCTTCTTCAGTCCGTTTCTGCGCAGCACCCCCTGCCAGGCGGCTTCGACCTGTTCACAGGTGTTGCCGGGCCGAGCCAGATCGAGGCCGGCATCGACGCCTTCGACGATCACCTTGGCCATGTCGGAGAGGGCGGCCGGCGGCTTGCCGAAATGCACGGTCCGGGTCAGCGCCGCGTGGTAGCGCCGTCGCACGCCGGCGATCTCGACGATGGCCAGCCCGCTGTCGGGGAGCGGCGCGTCCGACCAGGTCAGGTGCGGTGTGCTCGTGCCTTCGCCGACCGGCATCAGCGGACAGATCGCGGCGTAGTCGCCGCCGGCGCCCGGCACGCCCATGATCTGCGCATGATAGATTTCGGCAATCACGTGGTTCTGCGGTACGCCCGGGCGCATCTTTTCGATGGCGCGGTTCATGGCATTGCTGCAGATCGCGCCGGCCTGGCGGATCAACGCCAGTTCGGTGTCCGATTTCACCAGCCGGGCCCAGTTGACCAGGTCGTGGTTGTTGGCGAGGTTCGCTTCGGGCAGGCCGCCGACGAGATGGGCATGGCAGCGCGCCGTGTAATAGTGCGCATCCATTTCCACGCCGATCCGCGCCCGTCCCCAACCGCGTGTCCGGATCAGACCGGCGAGCTCGTCATAGGGATGCTCGACGGGCTGCTGCACCAGACGCTCCGAGAACGAAACGATGTTTTCTTCGGGCAGGCCGGTGGTCATGCAGGCGCTCCTGGCATCCTGCGCCCTGCCGAACCAGATCGGCCGATCTTCCTCCAGATGGACGAGCACGCACTGCGGCACGTAGAAGGACCACCCATCATAGCCGGTCAGCCAGCACATATTTGCCGGGTCCTGACAGATGATGAGATCGAAGCCAGCCTTTTCCATGCGCCGCTTCACGCCTGTCAGGCGCCGTGCATATTCTGCCTTTGTGAAGCTGGCTGAGCCGCTCAAACCCGTTTCCCCTGACCGCCGCGTCAATTCGAGAAAAATAGCATAATTGTGCACAACTATCGGCTATTCGACCGTACACTCGATCCAAATGCGCGGATTTTTCAGGATTCGTACAGCGTGTCTTGCGATATGTCTAGATCAGTTGTATACGTCTTACATGCTCGCTGCGACGGAGGAGAAACGTCGTCCGAGCCAAGGCAATCGTCAAAAAGAAAAGGGGAATGCATGCTCATGTCACAGATATCTCGCCGCACGGTTGTGAAGGTGGCCGCCGGCTTTGCGCTCGCCGCGACCGCATTCACGGCGTTGCCGGCCCATGCGGAGACGACCCTCGAGCGGGCCAAGAAGGACGGCTACATCCGTGTCGGCTTCGCCAACGAGGCGCCGTTTGGTTTTGCGACGCCCGACGGCAAATTGACCGGTGAAGCGCCTGAGGTTGCCAAGGCGGTGCTTGCCAAGATGGGTATTGCGCAGGTCGACGGCGTGCTGACCGAATTCGGCTCGCTCATCCCAGGCCTGAAGGCCGGGCGCTTCGACATCATCGCCGCCGGCATGTTCATCAATCCGAAGCGGTGTGCCGAGATCAATTTCTCCGAACCGTCCTACGGTATCGGCCAGGCCATGTTGGTGACCAAGGGCAATCCGAAGGGCATAAAGGATTATTCGAGCATCAAGGATAATCCGGACCTCAAGCTCGCCGTGATGGCGGGCGCGGTCGAGGGCGGATACGCCAAGGATGCAGGTGTCGCGGCGGGGCAGATCGTCGCCTTGCCCGACCAGTCCAGTCTCGTCGCCGCCGTCCAGGCAGGGCGCGCCGACGCCGCCGCGCTTACCGCATTGTCGATCGCCGATATGGCCAAGAAGGCCGATGGCGTCGAATCGACCAAGCCCTTCGGCGAGGTTGCCGGCAAGTCGGTGAAGGGGCATGGCGGCTTCGGCTTCCGCAAGGAAGACACCGATCTGCAGGAAGCGTTCGATGCCGAACTGAAGAAATTCATCGGTTCGCCGGAACACATTGCGCTGGTCGAACCGCTCGGCTTCGGCAAGGACTATCTGCCCAACAAGACAACCGCGCAGCTCTGCAAGGGCGAATAAGTTCCCAACTGCTGGGCGGTGTGAGAGCGCCGCCCCCTTTTTTCCTCGGAGAAGCAGATGGGTATCCGCACGCTCGTTGGCATGCTGATCGTCTCGCTGGCCCTGATCGCTGTGCTGGCCACGCAGGCAACATACAGCCTGTTCCTGCCGGGACTGCTGCAGGGCGCCGCCCTGACGATCGAGATCGCAGTCCTAGGCAGCCTACTGGCGGTCGTCATGGGCGTGCTCGCCGCGTTGGCACGCATGTATGGTCCGGCGCCGCTCAGATGGCTGGCGACGGTCTATGTCGAGATCTTTCGTGGCACCTCGGCGCTGGTGCAATTGTTCTGGCTGTTTTTCGTGCTGCCGCAATTCGGCGTCACGCTCGACGCATTTCCCGTTGCCGTGCTCGCGCTTGGCCTGAATGTCGGAGCCTACGGATCCGAGTGCGTGCGCGGCGCCATCCAGTCGGTCGCGCGCGGCCAGTGGGAAGCGGGAACGGCGCTCAACATGAGCCGTGCGCAGATGCTGCGCCGGATCATCCTGCCGCAAGCCTTCATCGCCATGATCCCACCCTGGGGCAATTTGTTCATCGAGCTGCTGAAGTCGACCGCGCTGGTGTCGCTGATCACACTGTCCGACCTCGCCTTCAAGGCGCAGCAGATGAACCAGAACACGTTCAAGACCATTCCGATCTTCACGCTGGTGCTGCTGATGTATCTCGCCATGTCGCTCACCGTTTCCATCGGCATGCGGCTTCTCGAAAGGCGAGCCTCGCTCGGCCTGGCACGAGGAAAGGCAGCATGATCTGGGATTGGAGTTTTGCCCTCGAGATCCTGCCGGTGCTGGCCCGCGCCGCCGTCATCTCCATAGAGGCGACGCTGCTTGGTTTCGCCATCGCGGCCTCGCTCGGCCTGATCCTGGCGGTGATCCGCATCGCCGTGCCGTGGACAGGCTGGACGATCTCGGTGCTGGTCGAACTGATCCGCTCGACGCCACTGCTCATCCAGATCTTCTTTGTTTATTTCGTCTTTCCGAAATTCGGCCTTGTGCTCGACGCGTTCACGGCCGGTGTTCTGGCGATTGGCATCCACTATGCCGCCTACTGCTCGGAGGTCTATCGAGCGGGCTTCGACAATATCCATCGAGGCCAATGGGAAGCCTCGATCGCGCTCAATCTCTCGTCCTGGACGACCTTTCGCGACATCATCATTCCGCAGGCCATCCCGCCGATCGTGCCGGCACTCGGCAACTATCTCGTCGCGCTGTTCAAGGAGACGCCGCTGCTTTCGGCCATCGCCGTGCTGGAACTCATGCAGACAGCCAAGATCATCGGCTCCGAGACATTCCGCTACACCGAACCTATCACACTGGTCGGCCTGTTCTTCCTCGCGATGAGCCTGGTTTCGGCCGCGCTTATTCGTGCCCTTGAACGCCTGCTCAACCGGAGGAACGCGCGATGACGGAACAACCGATGGTCCGCTTCGACAATGTTTCCAAACGCTACGGCGCGTTGACTGTTCTCGACGGCCTGAACCTCGAAATCGCGCGCGGCGAGAAGGTTTCCGTCATCGGTCCGTCCGGTTCCGGCAAGACCACCGTGCTGCGCATGCTGATGACGCTGGAGACCATCAATGACGGCGTCATCTGGGTCGAGGGCGAGCCGCTGACCCATATGCAGCAGAATGGAAAGCTGGTGCCTGCCAACCTTGCTCACATCCGCCGCATCCGGGCGAAGATCGGCATGGTCTTCCAGTCCTTCAATCTGTTTCCGCACATGACGGCGATGGCCAACTGCATCGAGGCGCCGATAACCGTGCTTGGCATGAAGCGGGCCGATGCCGAGGCGAGGGCGGCCGAGCTTCTCGACATGGTCGGGTTGTCACAGAAGAAGGACCACTATCCTTCCCAGCTCTCCGGCGGCCAGCAACAGCGTGTCGCCATCGCCAGGGCGTTGGCGATGCGGCCCAAGATCATGCTGTTCGATGAGGTGACCTCCGCGCTCGACCCGGAACTTGTCGGCGAAGTGCTGCAAGTGATAAGGCAAATCGGCCGCGAGCATGATTTGACGATGCTTATGGTCACGCACCAGATGGGCTTCGCCAAGGAATTTTCCGATCGCGTCTGCTTCTTCTACCAGGGCAAGATATGCGAGCAGGGACCGCCAGGCGAGTTGTTCGGTGCCCCTAAGAACGAGCGGACGCGGCAGTTCCTGCACGCTGTCCTGGAGGCTGGATGACGCTGGAGACGGATGCCTCGGCCACCACCGCGATCGTGGACGCGCCACGACCGCTTTCGGCGCGAGAACGGTTCGAGCGTATCTACCGGATCCTGCGTGATCGCATCTGCCTGCTCGACTACCCGCCGGGAAGCCGGCTCTCCGAGGAAGAACTCGCGCAGGAATTCGAGATCAGCCGCACGCCGGTCCGCCGCGTGCTGGCGCGCCTCGAATCCGAGGGTCTGGTTCAATCCGTCCACGGCGTCGGCACCATAGTCACCGATGTCGATATCGAGGAATTGCAGCAGGTCTATCACCTGCGTCTGGAACTGGCGCTTTTGGTCGGCAAGCTTTCGCCGATCCCGCGGACGGCCGCCGACCTGGACCGGATCCGGGCACTGATTGCACGCTGTGATTCCGATATGCTCAATCCGGATCAGCGGGCTTTCCTGCAACTGAACATGGATTTCTTCTCCGAACTGACCGCCATGACAGGGAACCAGCCCCTGCGCGAGATCAGCGAGAGACTGTATTTCCAGGTGGCGCGTGTCGTCCTGAAGATGATGCCACAACTAGGTTTGGTGGAGGAGTTCACGGCCTTCCGGCGCGAAATGGAGGAGGTCCTGGCCGCGGCGGAGATCGGCGACTGGGAGTCGATCGGACACATCAGGCGTGCGCATATCTCAATGAGCTTTCGACGCATGATGCGGCATGGGGGTCATACCAAGGACACGAACAGCGATCGCTTGGTACGGCAAGAAAAATAGTCCGAGCACTCGCCTGCTCAGGCAATTAACGGTTCTTCCTTTGCCGAAGTTCGAAACGAACCAACTGGCGCCTTGATGAACCTTTTGACTTTCGCCAATTTGAAGTTTGCCAGGTTTTTTCCTAGCCATCCCAATCCCTACCCCTGACGTGCTTCCCTGTTTTGTCCGCGTCGTCCACGTTATCCGACCCGAAGCGGACAACAGCAGGCGCTTTGGTCGCAGGAACTTGGAAGTCGCAATTCTTGGTGCCTGCGCCGGCTTCTACATTCATTGGATCTGAAATCCGCGAGCCGAGGGGTCACGGTCGTCGACGGAGATGGTGTTGTGGCCGATGACCCGTGCTGACACTCGGTTTGATGCCCTTGAACGAGCCGATGTCGGGTTCCGTCCTCGATGCGGCCCTCGATATGAACGTGGGATTTTGGGCAGGCAGGCTTAGCCGTCGAAAAAACGGCAAGCCAAGAAGTCCAATATGACGTTTGAATCGACCCACCAATTGGAAACGATATAAGCTCGACAATTCCTATTTCCATACCACAAACTGCTTTATGTTGTGAGTGTTACGAGCAAATCCTTGTATGCAATATCAACGGTGTCATCGTCCTTGACAGGTGTCGTGGAAACGATATTGTTTTGATGCATCGGCGCGACCAACGGCGCATTTTTGCCGTGATCGGCCGGCGGAGGAGCACTGATGAGGGGCCTCAACGGCAAGATTGCCGCAGTGACGGGCGCAGGTTCCGGCATAGGGCAGGCGGCGGCCAAGCGTCTTGCGGAAGAGGGGTGCAAGGTTGCCATACTCGACTGGAACGAGGAGAGCGCAAGGGCAACCGCGCAGCAGATCGCGCAGGCGGGCGGCGAAGCGCTGCCGCTGAAAGCCGACGTGAGCAACGAATCTCAGGTCGAGGCCGCTTTCAAGGCGATCGTCGCCAGGTTTGGCCGCCTCGACATTCTGGTTTCCAATGCCGGGATATTCTCCGGCGAACGCGACGGCAAAGTCGACGGGCTTTCCAAAGCGGTGTGGGACGAGATCGTTGGAGTCAACCTTACTGGCATGTATCTCAGCTGCAAACACGGCGTCGCCGCGATCAAGGCGACGGCCGGAAAGGGTGCGGTGGTGCTGACCGGATCGCCTACCGGCATGTCGGGCTGCACGCCGGCCAATGTCGCCTACGGCTCCAGCAAGGGAGGAGTGCATGGCCTGTCGCGCGTCATGGCTGTCGATCATGCGCCGGAAGGCATCCGGGTGAATGTGGTTGTTCCCGGTTTCACGTTGACCCCGATCGTACGGGAACTTGTTGCCGACCCTAAAGTCTATGAATGGCAGATACAGAACATCCCATTGAAGCGTGGCGCCGAGCCCGAAGAGATCGCAGGCGCTGTGGCGTTCCTGGCTTCCGACGACGCGTCCTATATGACCGGGTCCTTCATGTTCGTCGATGGCGGCCTGACCGCCATCTGACCCGGCTCCATCAAAAGAAGACGTGCAGACCGATAACGATCAAAAGGGAGGAGCAATTCACATGGCAATCACAAGGTTCAAGACGACTTTGCCGCTCGGCGCGCTGGCGCTGGCGCTCAGCGTGTCAGGCGCATTCGCTGAAGACATCACCATCGGCTTCGTCGCTCATGCGCAGGGCGACCCGTTCGTGCAGCAAATCCAGGATGGCGCGCAGGCCGCCGCCAACGATCTCGGCGTCAAGCTGGTGACAGCGCAACAGGCCGGCGGCGCACCGGAAGGGCAGCTGAAGCTGGTGCAGAATTTCGCCAATTCAGGCGCCCAGGGGATAGCGACGTCGGTGCCTGGCGAATCCATGGCCAAGGGTCTTAACGACACCATCTCGAGCGGCGTGCCGATCGTGCAGTTCAACCTGCTGTCGAAGGCGGTGAACGCACCCTATGTCGGTGAAAAATCGGTCGAGAGCGGCCGCGTTCTCGGTCGCATGGTGCTGGACAAGATCGGCGGCGAAAGCGCCAAGGGAACGGTCATCATCGGCAACTGCTTCCCCGGTTTCCCGGTTCTGGAAAATCGCGCCAAGGGTGTCGAGGAATCGCTCGCCAAAGCCTCCGGCATCAAGGTGCTGGGACCTTTCGATGTCAAAGTTTCGGCGGTCGACAACTACAATCATTGGGAACAGCTCTATAGCGCAAATCCTGACGCTGTGGCCTTGATCGGCCTTTGCGCGCCGGACGTGACCAGCCTCGGCAAGCTCAACGCCGCCAATGGCGACAAGTTCGTGGCCGGCGGCTACGATCTGACGGAACTGAACCTCAAGGCCGTCAAGGAAGGCCACGCTTACGTGACCATCGGCCAAAGCGCCTTCGTGCAGGGCTATCTGCCGGTCGCGCTGCTGGTCAATGCGATCAAGGGCGGCAAGAAACTGGATCCAGGCTTCTACAATGCCGGTTCGCAGATCGTGACCGCCGACAAGGTCGACATGGGCAACGGCCTGACGCCGATCTCTTTCGATGAGGCACAGAAGCTGGCGGCCGATCCGAAAGCGACCGCGGCCTATTACAAGGCCTGGACGCAGACGCTCACGGCCGACATGCTGTCGGCGACGCCGAAGCCGATTTCCGCGGAATCCGAATAAGCACCGCACCATTTGAATGAAAGCGGGGTGGCGGAAGCCGCCCCCGATTCTGTCTGGGTCCCTTGCAAAGCACAGATGTCCGACCGGCCCATCATATCCGTGCACAACCTCGCCAAGCATTATGGCGGCGTCATTGCGCTCGACGATATGAGCCTGGCGGTTGAACGCGGCACCATCCACGCCGTGGTCGGTGAGAACGGCGCCGGCAAGTCGACCCTCATGAAGGTGCTGGCCGGTGTCGTCAGACCGGACAGCGGAACCATAGAACTTGACGGCACCACTGTCGCCATCGACGGACCGAACGCCGCACGCCAGCACGGCATTGGCATGGTGTACCAGGAGCTCAGCCTCTTTCCGGAGCGCTCGGTTCTGGCCAATTTGTTCGTCAACCGCGAGCCGGTGCGCCGCGGCCTCATCTCCAACACGGTTATGGAGGAACGATGCCGGCCGCTTCTTGACGAATTGGGGCTTCATGTCGACGTGAGGGCACCGGTCAACCGTCTGAGCATAGGTGAACGGCAGCTTGTCGAACTGTGCCGGGTGCTCCTTGAAAATCCCCGCCTGCTCATCCTGGACGAACCGAATTCGGCTTTGAACCAGCGCGAGACCGAGAAGCTGTTTGCGGTGCTGAAACGCATCCGCGAGCGCGGCATCACCATGATTTACGTTTCGCACCGGCTGGAAGAGGTTTTTTCAATCTGCGACCGCATCACCATAACCCGCAACGGTCGCGATGTGCTGACCGGGGATCGTTCAGCGCTTACCATTCCAGAAGTCATCGAAGGCATGATCGGACGCCAACGCGAGGCGCTGTTTCCGCCTGCTCTGCCTGCCAGAGCCGGAACTGCGAAAGAGATCGCCGTCAGCGGGCTCGGCGGCGGCAGGCTGCGTCAGATCGATTTCACGGCTCGGTCGGGCGAGGTCGTGGGTTTTGCCGGGCTCGAGGGATCCGGCATTTCAGACCTGTTCGATATCCTGTTTGGACTGCGCAGGGCGCGCAGGGGGGAGGTCCGCTTTCCCGACGGCCGTGGACTTCCAAAAAATCCGACGGATGCGGCCCGCCGCAATGTCTGCCTGGTGCCGGCAGACCGCCGCCGCAACGGTCTGATGCTCGACAAGTCGATCCTGTTCAACATTTCCAACATCGTGGTGGGCGCGCGAGACGACGGCCCGTCGTGGTTCTCGCCAAAAGTCGCCCTGGGCCGCGCTGGCCGCCAGATCGAGGCTTTGCGCATCAAAGGCCGACCGCACGCACTGACGAATTCGCTGTCGGGCGGCAACCAGCAGAAGGTCGTGATCGGGAAGTGGCTGGAGATAGGTCCGCAAGTCTTTCTGCTGGACGATCCGACGCGCGGCGTCGATGTCGGCGCCAAGCGAGAAATATACGGCCTCATCCGTCAGATGTCCGCCGATGGCGGCATCGTGCTGTTCAGCTCGACCGAATTGCCTGAACTCATCGGTCTCTGCGACCGCATCGTGGTTGTCTATCAGGGGCGGTTGGCAGCCATTGTTTCCTCGGGCGACATGGACAGCCGTTCCATCCTCCATCTTGTCAACACGGGCGAGATGCCGGGGAGGATTCGAAATCCGCAGCAAGAAACGAACAGGGCATGACCGAAGCCGACCGCACGGAAACAATCGCTCCACGGCCCCAGGACTTTCCGAAGTGGCGCTTTCGTATGCCGGAGGAGATCGGCGTGATCGTCGCGCTTGCCGTCATGATGGCGGTGATCGGCGTTGCCCGGCCGCGTTTCCTCAATCCGATCAACCTGTTTTCGCTGCTCGGCAACACGACGTTTCTTGGCATGCTGGCGATCGGCATGGTGTTTCTGCTGGCGATCCGGGAGATCGACCTTTCGGTCGGCTGGATGTTCAATTTCTCGGCGGTGATTGCAGCGCTTCTGATGGTCGCGGGGTTCGACCCGTGGCTTGCGGCGCTGGCCGGCATCGTGTTCGGGGCCTGTCTCGGGCTCGTCAACGGTCTGATTGCAGTTACGCTGCGTCTGCCGTCGATCATCGTGACGCTTGGCACCTATTCGATGTTCCAGGGGCTGTCGCTGGTGGTCAACCACGGCAGGGCGATCGTACCGTCCGACCAGAGCAGCAGCTTCTTCTGGGTGATTTCCTATAAATTGTTCGGAGTTCTGCCTGTGGCGGCGCTGGTGTTCGTGCTGCTGGCGATTGCAATGCACGTTGTGCTTCACCGCACGCGTTTCGGCTACCGTGTGCAAGCGGTCGGCAGCAATCCGGAAGCCGCCACGCATGCCGGCATACCGACTGCCCGGGTGCGCCTTCAGACCTTGGTGCTGATGGGCGCGATATGCGGGCTATCGGGCACAATGTATCTCGGCTTTCGCGGCGCCATCGATCCGAATGAAGGCAGCGACTTCGTCCTGGTTGTCATTGCCGCCGTCATCATCGGCGGCACGCCGCTGTCTGGCGGGCACGGCACGATCATCGGCGCGGTGATCGGCATGATGATCATCCAGGTCATCTCGAGCGGGTTGATCTTCTTTGGCATCGATGCGACGTGGAGCACCTTCGTTACCGGAGCGGTGACCGTGCTTGCCGTCTCACTCGACCGATTGATCAAATATCATCGAACGCGACGTGCGGAGCTGCGGCGAGAATCCTTGCACGGTTGAGGGTGCCCGGGCACACGCGATTTTCAATTGGCGTTTCGAGGCTGGCGTCGCTCGGGCAGTTCCTTGGCTGAGTGCCCCATGAACGAATTAATCGCTGACCGGCCGGCAAGAGCCGCCGAGAATGAGGTGCGTCGGAAAAGAAATCCGTTGCGCTGGCCGATCGGCCTGGCCGCCCAGCCGTTCAAGAAGAAGCAGTGCTGCCGTACGTCCTATCTCCTCGACCGGGCGGTCGATAAGCGTGATAGGGCCGGGATAAAGCATGGCCACATCGGAGCGGTCGCATCCGATAAGGGAAATATCGTTCGGCACCGAAACGCCTTGCTGCTGGAGGGCACGCAACACGCCGACCAGGATACGATTGCCTGCCGCTATGATGGCTGTCGGGCGTTCGCGCATCTGGAGCAGGGCAGTGGCTTCGCGGAAACCGAAATCAGCCGACAGGCTTTGCGAACGGATCAGATGCTCAGGCACGGCCAGCCCGCTTTTCTGGAACGCCTCGACGAATCCGCGGACGCGCTCGCGTCCTGGCCTTATGTCCTTGCCCGCCGTGATGATGGCGATGCGGCGATGACCGAGCTCGATCAAATAGCCGGTCGCCTGTCTCAAGCCCGTCGCGTGCTCGGTCAGCACCGCGTCGATCTCCAGCGGTATGTCGCGGTCGAGAAGCACGGAAGGCACGCGCAATTCCTTGAGCCGCTTGATGGTGCGCGGATCCTGTTCGTTGTTGATCGTCAGTATCATGCCGTCCGCGCGGCCGTGCTGGAGCATGTCGATGGCCGCGGCTTCGTCCGATGCCCGTCCGTTGGTGCTCATGAGGTAGAGGGAGAAGCCGCGCTCGCGCATCTGCGAGTCGACCGCCTTGAAACAGCTCGCATGCCACGGATTGGCGATATCATCGATGACGAAGCCCACCGTCATCGTGTTGCGGCGGCGCATGTTCTGCGCGCGTGAATCCGGTTGGAAACCAAGGGAATGGATCGCGGCGCGTACCTTGCCGAGGGTTCCCGGCCGCACGGTATCAGGAGCATTCAGGCTGCGTGAAACGGTTCCGACAGAAACGCCGGAGACACGCGCCACGTCCCGAATTGTCGCCGGCTTGTCGATCCCTTTTCTCACCGAGCCCCCGTCAATACCGGTCGAACCAGACAACCATTTAACTGCCCAGTCTTGTTATAGAACTGCATAGTAGCGCGACGGCGACTTTGACGACAAGCGGGAAGCTCGTGCTTTGCGCTTGACCTCCGAAAGCCAAGCCCTTATTTTTGGAAACGTTTCGAAAAACGAGCGTTTCAATGTCAAGCTCCCTCAAAATAGAACGCATAGAATGCATTCCGCTCTGCATGCCGCTGCCACGTACCTTCAGGGGCAGCAACTATTTCATGACACACCGCTGCACAATCATCACGCGCGTCTTCACCTCCGAGGGAATCATCGGCGAGGTCTACAACGGCGATGAGTTCGAAACCCAGGCGGAAGTTGTCAAGATCATCCTGGATGAGATCCAGCCGCTGTTGGTCGGCAAGGATGCCTTCAATATCGAAGGATGCTGGGAAGCGATGCGCAAGCCGAGCTACAATATCCTGCGCGACCGCAAACTCGCCATGTGCGCGCAGGCCTGCGTCGACAGTGCGTTGTGGGACGCTGTCGGCAAGGCGCTCGACACCCCTCTCTACAAGCTGTGGGGCGGCTATCGCGATGCGTTGCCGGTCATTTGCATCGCCGGATACTATGAGGAAAACAAGACTTTGGCGGATTTCGGCCGCGAGATGGAGCAGATACGCGCCGACGGATACGGCGGCTGCAAGTTCAAGGTGGGCGGACGGACGCCGAAGGAAGACGCCGAGCGCGTGCGCACGGCGCGCCAAGCCGCGGGCGACGATTTCGCGCTTCTTGTGGACGCAAACCAAGGTTGGAGCCTGCGCGACGCGGTTGCGTTTTCGCGTTACGTGTCCGACCTCAACATCCGCTGGTTCGAGGAACCGGTCCGCTGGTACAACGACCGGCTCGACCTCGCTGCGGCGCGTAGCCAGACCGGTATTGCGATTGCGGCCGGGCAAAGCGAGATCAGCCGCGCCGGTTGCCGAGACCTGATGATGGCCGGCGCGATCGACGTCTGCAATTTCGATGCGAGCTGGGGTGGCGGGCCGACCGAATGGCGCCGGGTCGCGGCCTTGGCGTCATGCTTCGCGGTGGAGATGGGGCATCACGAGGAGCCGCAGATTTCCGCGCACCTTCTGGCCTCCATATCCAACGGGACGTATTTGGAAACGTTTCATCCGGATCGCGATCCAATGTTCTATGCACTTGTGGCGAACCGGTCGAAATTCGACAACGGCGTCTACAAAGTGCCGCAGGGCGCCGGTTTCGGGCTTGTCCTCGACCAGAAGACGATCGGCAAATATAGACTCTGAGCCCGTTCAGCTCCTGTCGATGACTGAAATGCAGTCGACGTCACCGATCTTGCTGGTAACTCAAGGCCATAGCATTCGACCGTACGTGACAGCCGTCAGGCCGCTGCTTTTTCCTTGCGCCGCTTCTGTTCAAGCTGCGTGATGTCGGTGGCGAGCGTCTCGACGTGCTCATAGTTGCCCACCCTCAGCGGCTCTGTCAGCATGCCCGCGGCGACGACATAGACAAGGTCGGCTGCTTCATAGACTTCCAATACTTCCGTGCAGAAGATGATGACCGTATTGCCTGCATCGGCATAGTCGCGCAGCAGCCTGTAGATCTCGGCCTTGCTGTGAATATCGACGCCGCGGGTCGGCTCTTCCAGAAGCAACAGTTTCGGGGCACAGTGCAGCGCCTGGGCGATCGCGACTTTCTGCTGGTTGCCGCCGGACAGGGAACGGATGCCTTGCGTCGTCGTGCGGGTCTTGACCAGGAAACGACGCACTGCGTCCCTCGCCATGTCGCGCATCTTGCGCTTCTTCAGCGTGAGGCCGAACCCGGCGATTTCCGGATAGCCCAGCCGCACGAGCAAGTTCTCGCCGACGGAAAAATTGCTGTACAGGCTAAGCTGGCGCGTCGCCGGCACATAGGCGGTGCGATGCCGCAAGGCCGAGGCTGATGCCTCGCCCTCGATCTGCATCGTCCCCGTGCATCGCTCCAGCCCTGCAAACGAGCGGATCAGTTCGCGCGAGCCGGATCCTTCGACGCCCATCAGCGCGATGATCTCGCCGGCCCTGCCTTGCATCGATATGGCTCGGAATGCCTTGGGATGGGTCCAGTCGCGGACCGAAAAAAGCGTTTCGACCGTCGGGGAGCCGCTCGGGCGGCGGGCGGCAACAGCGTCGACAATGGCTGCGTCTGTCACCAACTGCCGCGCGATCGCGTCTTCCGTAAGCGCGTCGCCAGAAAGTATCGCCCTAACCTTGCCGTCGCGCACGATCGCCACCCGGGTGCAATGCTCGACGAGATCGCCCAGACGGTGCGTGACGAGAAGCACGATCCTTCCAGTGCCGGCTAGCGCGCGCATCTCTCCGAAAAGCTGGTCCGACTCGTCTGCCGTCAAGGCGGAATTCGGCTCGTCGAAAAGGAAAACACGTGAATCGCGCGCTACCGCGCGGGCGATCTCGGTGCGTTGCTGGGTGGCCAGGGAACAATCGGCCAGTTGTCGGTCCTTCAGCCGACCGATGCCGAGCGCATCCATCACCTTGGCGTCGGCCGAACCGAGGCGCGGACGCGCGGAATTGGTGCCCTCGCGGCCAACCATGACGTTCTCCGCCACGGTCAGGTTGGGAAAGAGCTGCGGTTCCTGGTGCACGACGGCGACGGCATGCCAGTCAACCGAAGGGGACCATGGCCGGCCATCGAAGGTCAGCTTGCCTGCATCAGGCTTCTCCTCGCCGGCGATGATGCGCACCAGCGTGCTCTTTCCCGCGCCGTTCGGCCCGGCGATGCCAAGCACCTCGCCGGGCAAGATATCGAGATCGATGCCGTCGAGCGCGATCGTGCTGCCGTAGCGCTTGGTAATCCCGCGGATGCTGATGCCTTCTGCGTTCATGCTGCGCGGCTCTTGCGCAACTTGGTCAGGAAAAGGTCGAGCGCGACCGCGCCAATCGTCACCGCGCCGAGGAATATCTGTTGCACATGCGGACCGGGAGAGAGCAGGGCGAGCCCGATCTGAAGCTCTGCCAGCAACAACGCGCCGCCCAGGGTGCCGATGATCGTGCCCTTGCCGCCGCTGAGGCTCGCCCCGCCGATGATGACGGCCGCGAAAACCGGAAATGTCTGCGACAGGCCGATATCGGGCTGGCTGGTCTGGATGAAGGAGAAGTCGAGGACGCCCGCGATAGCCGCAAGGATCGAGCACAGAATGAAGGCAAGGATCTTGTAGCGCCTGACCGGCAGGCGGGCGAGTTTACCCGCCTCGGGATTGCCGCCGATCGCCATCAGCCGGAAGCCGAACAGCGAGCGGTGCAAAAGGAAGCCAACGACAATTGCGATGCCGAGCATCCAGAAGATCTCCACCGACAGGCTGTATTTGCCGACGTTTTGGGTGAGCCCGATGAAGAAGTTCAGTTCGCCCTGGTCGACATTGCCTCCCGGCGGCGGATAATTCGGGTTGAACGTGCCGGTGTTGCTGATCCAGAGCGACAGCCCGTAGAGCAGATTGTAACTGCCCAATGTGACGATGAAGGACGGGATTTTCAAACCCGTCACCATGAACCCGTTGAACAGTCCGACCAGGATGCCGACGCCGATTGCGATCGGGATTGCCAGGTAGACCGAAACACCCCACAGGATCCACACGACCGCCAGCGTGTTTGCCGCCAGCCCATACATCGCGCCGAACGACAGGTCGATTTCGCCGACGACGATGACCAGGGTCAGTCCCATCGCCATGATGGCGACGGAACTCATGGCTCTCAGCACCGAGACGGCGAGATTGGGATTGGCGAAGTTCGGATTGATAAAGACGAAGACGAGCGCGACCACGATAACGGCGGCAAACAGGCCGCCAATACGCAACGCCGCATCGATGGTCGCCTTTCCCGCAGCGGAAAATCCTTGGCGCCGCTCGGCTGGCTGCGTGGTTTCGCCTGAATGCATCCGTACCTCAAAGATTTTGTTGCCGCAGCGGCTGCGATATGACCGTGAGCCAGAATCGGACGGACCGCAAGACGCGGGCCCGTCCTGTCGGTGCGGTCGCTATTTTTGCGACATCGTGGTGTCGAGTTCCTTGCGCGCCTGCTCCACGCCGTCCTTCATCACCGCCTTGAGCGTCTGCGTGTTGGGCAGGATGACGCCATTCTTCAGGAATTGCGCGCAGGCCGGCGCACCGAAAGCGGCCTGATCGGGCCAGCGCTGGTCGAGTTGGGCGACCTGGATGCCTTTCTCGATCGCGTCGAGCTGCCCTTTGGACGAATTCCAGCCAATCGTGAAGACCTTTCCTGTCAGGCCAAGGCTCTCGATCGCACGGTCGGCATGTTCGGCGCCGATGTCGACGTTCTCAATGAACTGAACGTCCGGATTGGCTGTCAGAAACGAGCGGAAGACATCGAATGTCTTGCCCGGCTCATAGCTGGTGTTGAGACCATTGGATGCCGACGTCACGAATTTGGCGTCGGGGATCGCGGCTTTGATGCCGTCCTCAAAACCTTTCATGCGGCCCTGCGCCCAGAATTGCGTCGGGTCGCCGCCGGAAACCGCGAAGACCTTGATGTCGGACTTGTTGTTGTCCTTGATCCACTTCAGCACGGTTTCGGCTGCGGTATGGCCTTCCTTGTCCGGAATCTGGGTGAAGTTGGTGAACTCATGCCCGCGCGACGTAACGCCGGCTGTAAAGACCGGAATGCCTTGATCCATCAGCTTGTTGGTGATGGCCGTCATCGCGTCCGAACTGACGGGCTCGATGCCGATGCAGTCGATCTCGCCAGTTGCAAGCTTGGCCTCGATCTGGCTGACCTGCTGGTTCGGGTCATTCTGCACCGGCGCGATCGCCGAACACTCCATCGGATAGATGTCCTTGCCCATCTTGCAGCCCATGTCGAAGCCCGCTTTGTACTGCGGCGAGAACAACGGAATGCCCGAGGCCTGGTAGGAGAAGACGTAATTGATCGACTCGCCTTTCTTGATCTTCTCGGCGATGCGGTCGGCGAGCTTGAAAGTGCCCCAATCCCGCTTCACTTCGAACGGGGCTCCGTCGACCTTTTCGCCTGTTGACGGGATCTGGCTTTCGCTGGCGTTCTGTGCGAACGCGGTCGCTGCGACTGCCAGAGTCGCGCAGCTTGCCGCTGCAAGCAACATATGACGATATGAAATACCCACTTCTTCCTCCCTGTTCTTGATCTCTTGGCGACGAGGCTGCTTTCGCGTCGCTATACCAACCCCAAGACCTTCTCGCTGCGGTAGCCCTCCACAACGTTTTCAATGACTTCGATGCCGAGCCCGGGACCCGTCGGCGGATAGACCCAGCCATCGACGTGTTCAAAGGGTTTGGTGACGAGATCGTGCTGCATCGGATTGCGCAGCGGTTTGAACTCGAACAGCTTGCACGATGGCGAGTTGAACGAAATGGCGAGGCTGGCCGCCGTCACGATGGCCGATGACCAGGCATGGGCATTGGCCTGGCGGCGGTAGAACTCGCAGCGCTCGGTCACCTTCTTGAAGCCGGTGATGCCTTCGGCCCGGCCGGGATCGACGCCGATCACATCCACCGTTCCGGTCGCGATGACCCGCTCGAACTGCTCCAGCGTCCATTCGCGTTCGCCATAAGCGATACGGGTTGTCGTCTTGGAGCGAAGGTTGGCATAGCCCTCGGGATCCCAGGCGCCGAGCGGTTCCTCGATCCAGGCGAGATTGTATTCCTCCATCGCCTTGGCGCGGCGCACCGCATCGGTGACATCCCATTTGATGTTGATGCCGTTGTCGATCATCAGCATCTTGTCGCCGAGCACCTCGCGCATCGCCTTGACGTATGCCACGTCGCGCTTGTGATCATAGCCGAGGTTGGCGTTGCCGCGCTTGCCGAAGCCCGTCTTCAGCCCCTGCAGTCCCGTCGATACCCATTCGGCCGTCTCTTCGGCCATCTCTTCGATGGATTCGTAATGCGCATGGCAAGAGGCGATCGCCGGCAGCCGCTCGTGGACGCAGCCCCCCAGCAGGTCGAGCACGCTGCGGCCCAGCGCCTTGCCCTTCAGATCCCACAATGCGATGTCGATCGCGGCCGTGGCGTAGGAGGCGATGCCGCCATGATAGCCGTACCACCAGGCCTGCTGCTTGTTCTGCCGCCACAGCGCCTCGGTCTGCACCGGATCCTTGCCGATCAGGTTGGGCGCCATGCCTTCGATGATCGCCTTGGCGGCAAAATTCGCTTCGGGGAATTGGGTAATCGATTCACCCCAGCCGACCTGACCGTCATCGGCGGTAATCTTGGCGAGGCACAAATGCCGCAGCGCGTTGAAGTCGTTGGGTTCCGGGTAGCTGACCGGAATGGCTTCGATCCTGGCGATCTTCATGGTGGGCCGGTCCTTATCCGATCGCGCCGCGGAACAGCGGCATGCCTTCGACGCCGAGGCTTACTTCTATGAGGTTTCCGGTCATCGCGGCGCCGCTCGTATCGAACGGCCCCATGTCGCAGCAGAACAGCTTGCCGCCCTTGCCAAAGCAACAATTGAGGATGGTACCGCCGGTTTCCAGGAACTCGACGTGCCTGCCGTCCCTGGAGAAATGGTCGACGCCACCGGCCGCGACGGCGGTGATCCAGAAATCGCCTTTCTCATCGATCTTCAACCCGTCAGGAATGTGTCCCTCCGGCATTTTGCACAACAGCGACTTGCTGCCGTCGGGTTTGCGGCGAATGACGTTCAACGTGTAAGATTCGACCCAGACGATCGAACCGTCCTTCTCGACAACGATGCCGTTCGGATAGACGTGATCGAGCTCCTCGAGGATCCTGGCGACGCCGTTCTTTTCGATGACCACGATCCGGCCCGGATGCGGCTTGTCGGCCTGGTTCCAATCGCCTGAATCGGTGAAGTAAAGCCTGCCGTCCGGACCGAAGCTCAGGTCGTTCGGGCCGTCGAACTTCTTGCCGTCGGCTTCCGTCACGAGAATTTCGACTTTCCCGTTGGGCAAGGTCTTCTGGATGGACGGCGGTCTGTGCACCGGCGCGACCCACGAACCGACATTCGGGGTCTGCGTCGAATAGACTGCGCCGTCGCTGCCCAGCATGCAGGCGTTCGGGCCGCCGCCGACAAAGGCATATTGCCCTTGCTTGCCGGTCTTCGGGTCCCAGACTCCGATCTCGCTGGCGTAGGTGTTGGCGTAGATGACGCGCCCGTCGTCAAGTTCGTAGGGACCTTCGGGATGCCCGAGCCCCTTGGCCCGGATGACCTGCGGTTTCTTCACGATTCTCCTCCCTTCACCAGGTGACCATTCCGCCGGTGAAATTCACCGCCTGGCCGGTCATGTATGACGCCGCATCCGACAACAGGAACCAAATGAGGCCTGCGCACTCGTCAGCCGTCGCCGCGCGGCCCAGCGGCACGGCGCGGGTGCGAGCGCTCTCCAGTTCCGCGATCTCGGCTTGGCGCAGCTTCGACACGCCTGCCAGCACGTGATCTTGCATCGGCGTGTCGACAATGCCCGGGCAGATCGCATTGACCCTTACAGGTCGCGATGCCAGCGCATAGGCAAAGGAGCGGGTAATGGAGGTAATAGTCGTCTTGGAAGCCGCATAGGCGGCGACCTCGACGGTCGCAGCCAGTTTCGCGGAACTCGAAGACAGGTTGACGATCGCGCCGCCCGGTTTCAGGCGCGGGCCGATCTGCTGGCAGAGGAAAAAAATCGACTCGGCGTTGACGGTCTGAATCCGCCGCCAGTCTTCAAGGCTAACGTCGAAGATCGACTTGATCAAAATAATGCCGTGCGAGTTCACCATGTAGTCGAAACCATCGGCAGCCTCGGCAAGACGGGCGCGGGCATCGGCATCAGACAGGTCGATCGTCAATGTTTTGCATCCGGCGGATTTGACATCGGCGAGCTTTTCTTCGTCGATATCGACAGCAATGACGTCAATGCCTTGTCGCATAAGCCGCAATGCGGCAGCCTTGCCGATGCCGCTGCCGGCTCCGGTCACGACGCCGCGACGATTTCGCGCTGGCGAACCCATTCAGACGTCCTACCTCCCAGCGGCCAACCCGCGGCAGCTTCAAACCACGTCAGGAAGAAGGTGCCGTGCGATATCCCTCGAACTATATTGAAACGTTATCAAGACATGCAAGCAATTTCTGTCCGGCTCTCAAACGCGGGCTCGACGGATCACGTTCGCTTGAGCATATCCCTTTCGGCGATTTCGCCTTGAGCCGACGAAAATAGCCGCAAAATGCAGTATTCAGTCGCGGCTTGGCCAATATTCTGAGACTTTGACGCGCATGCCGGTCGAGAGCGGCGCGCCCCCTTTTCTTCCAAATCGTGCTGCAGGGGACGCTTGCAAAGAGGCTAAGTGGTGACTATGAATTGAAACGATATTTTCCCAAAGAGGCCCGATCGCCGTGGAGAAATGAGGATCATGTCATCGGCCAGAATCGCGGTTATCGAAGGAGACGGCATCGGCAAGGAAGTCGTACCCGAGGGACGTAAGGTCCTTGAAGCAGCGGCGCATGTTTTCGGGCTGGATTTGCGTTTCGAGGCGTTCGACTGGGGTTGCGACCATCACGCCCGCTTCGGGCGGATGATGCCGGAAGCCGGCCTCGACAAGATCGCCGGGCATGATGCGATCTTCCTCGGCGCCATCGGTTGGCCAACCGTGTCCGACGTGGAATCGCTGTGGACGTTGCTGATGCCGATCCGACGCAACTTCCAGCAGTATGTCAATCTGCGGCCCGTGCGGCTGTTCGGCGGCGTGCCGTCGCCGCTGGCACAGCCCGGCGTGATCGACTTCTACATCGTGCGGGAAAACAATGAGGGCGAATACTCTGAGATCGGCGGCCGGATGTTTCCCGGCATGGATCAGGAGATGGTCATCCAAAACACGGTGCTGACCCGCTTCGGCTGCGATCGCGTGATGCGCTTTGCCTTCGACCTCGCCATGAAGCGCAAACGCAGGCTGACCTCCGCAACCAAATCCAACGGCATCATTCACACAATGCCATTTTGGGACGAGAGATTCCGTGCCGTCGCCAAGGATTACCCCGCGGTCGCGACCGAGCAATTTCACATCGACATTCTGGCCGCGCATTTCGTCGGGCGTCCATCGCGCTTCGACGTGGTGGTGGCAAGCAATCTGTTCGGCGATATCCTGTCGGATCTCGGCCCGGCGGTTACCGGAACGATCGGCATTGCACCTTCCGGCAACCTCAATCCGGAGCGCAGGTTTCCATCCATGTTCGAGCCCGTGCACGGCTCAGCGCCTGACATCGCCGGCAGGAACATCGCCAATCCGATTGGCCAGATCTGGTCGGGCGCGATGATGCTGGACCACCTAGGGGCGACCGAGGCCGCTGCTGCCATCGTCTCGGCGATCGAGCGGGTGCTTCTGTCAGGCGAGAACCTGACGCGCGACATGGGTGGCACGGCCTCGACCAGCGCGCTGGGCCAGGCCATAGCCGATGCCGTTTCAGCCCACCCCGCGGAGACGCGTCGCCATGGCTGAACTGCCCTTCGTCGATACGCATTTCCATCTGCACGACATGAAGCACCGGCAGCTTCGCTATGGCTGGCTTGAACCCGACGCGGTTCATGGCTTTCTGGCTGACACCGATCCACTGAAATCGCAGCATTATCTCGTCAAGGACTACATCGCCGAAATCCGCTTTTCCAACGTGCCCAAGGCGGTGCACGTTCAAGCGGCGGTCAATACGCCCGATCCGGTGGTCGAAACTGCCTGGCTGCAGGCTTTTGCCGACCAGACGGGCTATCCGCACGGCATCATCGCGGAATGCCATCTCGCCCGACCCGACGCGGCGAGCGTGCTCGACCAGCATCTGAAGTATCCGAATGTGCGCGGCATTCGCAATTTTGGCGACGGGCACTACCTTGTCGATGCCGCCTGGCGGCGCGGCTTCGCCGAGCTCGGCTCCCGCAATCTGGTTTCCTGCATCGACACGCGGGTCGAACTGGCCGACGACATTCTGGACCTCGCCCGGGCCTTTCCGGACACGCAGATCTGTATCGACCATTGCGCGATTCCGATGGACCGCGATCAGGCGAGCTTCCGGCGTTGGCGCGGCGCAATGGACGTGATGGCGAAGTCATCCAATGTCACCATGAAGATCTCAGGGCTGGGCATGGGCGATCCGCAGTGGACGGTCGAAACCATCCGCCCTTACGTGCTGGGCAGCATCGAGGCGTTCGGCGCGGACAGGGTGGTCTTTGGCACGAACTGGCCGGTCGACCGCATGTTCAGCTCATATCCGGATGTCATAAACGCCTATGCCGAGATCATTTCCGGCTTTCCGAAAATCGAGCAAGCAGCGATGTTTTCCGGTAATGCAGAGCGGCTGTTCAGGATTTGATGGCACGATGAGCCAAACCGCCCATACAATAGAAGCGGTGCACCACATCGGCATGACGGTGGCCAGCCTTGAAACCGCGCTCCGCTTCTGGGAGGCATTTCTGGGCAAGCCCGCGCGCTGGACCACCGTGCTCGACAGGCCTTATCTCAGCCGCGTCGTCGGTTATCCGAACGTCGCCATCAACGCGGCGTTCATCGACCTGCCTGGCGGTGGTGTGATCGAATTGCTCGATTATCAGGTTGCCGGCCGGACGGCGAACGCGGACGCGACCGCCAACCCCGGCAACGTGCATCTTTGCCTGAAAGTCGCCGATGCGCGTTCGACCTGGCAGCGCGCTGTCGATTGCGGCGCGAAGCCGGTCTCGCCGGGTGGTCCAGTGGCGATCGACGGCGGCCCCAACATCGGCGCTCAGGCGGCTTATCTGCGCATTCACGACGGCATTACGCTGGAACTTTTCCAGACACCGAGGAAGGATCGATCCGCATGATCAAGCGCATCAGTTTCCTGCGCCGCAAGGAAGGCATGAGCCAGGAAGATTTCTTCGCTCACTGGACAGGGCCGCATGCCGATATCGTGCGCCAGATGCCGGGCCTGCGCGGGCTTCGCTTCGGCCGCGTGCAAAGCTGGACGCCGGCGGAGGATGCCTGGGACGGCGTCGGCGAGATTTGGTTCGACAGCGTCGAGGACGCGCTGAAAGCCTTCGCCACCGAACCATTCAAGAGCCTCCTCGCCGAAGATCGGAAGAAATTCACCCGCGAAATCCAGGCATGTTTCGTCACCGAGCAGACGGCGGTGCAACCACCGGCAATTGGCTGAAGGACGGCTCCATGGCTTTCAACATCGGTTCCGGGCTTGAAGGCAAAAGCGTCGTTGTCACCGGCGGCAGCGGCGGCATAGGCCGCGAGGTCTGCCTGGCCTTCGCTGCCGCCGGATCACGCGTCGCGGTCGTCGATCTCGATCAGGGCAAGGTCGATGCGGTCGCTGCCGAAATGGAAGCCGGTCCGCATCTTCCGATCGCATGTGACCTGAAGCCGATCGCACATCACAAGACGCTGATAGAAAAGGTCGTGACCGTGTTCGGCGGCATCGACGTCCTGGTCTGCACGGCTGCGGTCCTGATCCGCCGGCCCAGCGTTTTCGACGTGAGCGAGGCGGACTGGGACCTCCAGCATGACGTCAACCTGAAAGCATCCTTCTTCCTGAATCAGGCGGTGGCGCGGGTCATGAAGGATCAGGGAAGGGGCGGCCGCATTATCAATTTCACCTCGCAAGGCTGGCAGAGCGGCGGTTTCGGCGGCTCCGTGGCGTATGCCGCCACCAAAGGCGGCGTCGTGTCGATGACGCGCGGACTGGCGCGGTCGCTCGCCAAGGACAAGATAACCGTAAATGCGGTATCCCCGGGCGCGGCCGACACGGCCATGATGCGCTCCGGAATGGATCAGGCGGCGCTCGACGCGCAAGTCGCCCAGATACCGCTTGGCTACATGGCCGCGCCGTCGGATCTGGCAGGTACGGTGCTGTTCCTGGCCTCAGACCATGCCGGCTACATTACCGGCGCTACCATCAACGTCAGCGGCGGCTGGCTGATGTACTGACGGCGACCGCAAGAAGGCCAGGTCCAGATCAGAGGAGGATGAACCGTGTCAGGATCGCTTTCGGGAAAAGTCGCGGTCGTCACGGGCGCGGGGCGCGGCATCGGCGATGCCATCGCGGGCCGACTGATTGCCGACGGCGCAAAAGTCTTTGCGCTGGACAAAATGCTTCCAGACGAGCCGCGCAGGGGCGTCACTTACATCGAGACGGATGTGACCGATCCGGCCAGTGTGGGCGCTGCGTTCAAGGCCGTCGACGACAAAGCGGGTCAAGTCGACATCCTCGTCAGCAACGCCGGCATCCAGCGTGTCGGCCTGGTCGGCAAGATATCGTTCGCCGACTTCTCTTCGGTGATCGCCACCCACTTGCACGGCCTCTTCCTGTGCGCCTCGGAAGTCGTACCGCGCATGGTCGAGCGCGGCGCCGGCGGGGCGATCGTCAGCATCGCATCCACCGCCGCTTTCGTCGGCCTGCCGGGGCGGGGGCCTTACTGCGCCGCCAAAGCAGGCATTCTCGGACTGACGCGCGCGCTGTCGCTTGAAGTCGCGACCGCGGGCATAAGGGTCAATGCGGTGGCACCCGGCTTCACGCGCACCAAGTTCATAGAGCAAGGTTTGAAGGATGGCTCTTTGCAGGAAGACTGGATGGTGGCCCGTGTACCGATGAAGCGGTTGGCGCGGACCGAGGAGATCGCCGAGGCCGTCCGGTTTCTTGCCGGCGACGAGTCGTCCTACATGACGGGCCAAACGGTCGTGGTTGACGGTGGCTGGATCGTACAAGGTATTCCCGAGGCGCCGACCTGGCTGCAAACGCCAGCCTCATGATGCCGGCAAAGCTAAATCTTGCGGAATATTGCATCGGCCGCGCGGCTGCGACGAGTCCGGGCAAGACCGCGCTTCTTGTCGTAAGCGACGCCGACAGGCCGCAGGATGCTGAGCGTTGGACCTATGCGGCGCTCGATCTTGCCGTGCGCCGGGTGGCGGCAGGTCTTCTGGCGGAAGGTCTTTCGCCCCGCGATCGTATCGTGCTGCGGTTGCCGAACACGAGCGACTATGCCCTGCTGTTTCTTGGCGCGATGGCGGCCGGCCTGGTGCCGGTTCCCATCTCGGCGCAACTCACCGGCAGCGAAACGGCGTTCCTTGTCGGAGATTCCGGCGCTGCGGCGATGGTCGAGACATCGTCGCTGGCCTCCGCAACCGCTCCTTCCGCATGCAAGGTTCTGGATGACGCGGCCTTGATACGACTGAAAAATACAGCGGAGCCGGCTGGCTTTGCCGATACCGACGCCGAAGCACCGGCGTACATGATCTATACGTCGGGAACGTCCAGTCGGCCCAAAGGCGTCGTCCACGCGCACCGCACGGTTCTCGGGCGAAAATCAATGCACATCGACTGGCAAGGCCTTTCGGCATCCGATGTCGTGCTGCATGCCGGCGCCTTCAACTGGAGCTATACGCTCGGTGTCGGGCTCCTCGATCCTTGGGCATGCGGCGCCATGGCAGTGCTCTACAACGGGCCAAACGACATCGCGGTCTGGCCGAAGCTTATCGATGCCGTGGGTGCAACGCTGTTTGCGGCAGTGCCTTCGCTGTATCGCCAGATGCTGAAATATTGCAGCTTGCAGCCAGGATGTCTGCCGATGCTTCGCCACGCGCTTGCCGCCGGCGAAGCGCTGAGCCCGGCGATCCTCCACGGCTGGCACGCCGCCACAGGCAAGCAACTGTATGAGGCTTTCGGGATGAGCGAATGCTCGACCTTCGTGTCCAATCATCCGGGCATGCCTGTCAGGCCGGGCAGTCCCGGCAAGCCGCAAGTCGGACGGCCGATCGCGGTGTTGCCGCTGGACGGCGGCGTGGAGCCCGTTGCTGCCGGCGAGACAGGTTTGCTTGCCATTCACCGCAGCGATCCCGGTCTGATGCTCGGCTATTGGCAGCGGCCCGAAGAGCAGCAGGCTGTGTTTCGCGGTGATTGGTTTGTCGGCGGCGATCTCGCTGCGTTCGATGGCGACGGCTATCTCTGGCATCGCGGGCGTGCCGACGACATCATGAATGCAGGGGGCTATCGCGTGTCGCCGCTGGAGGTCGAGGCCGCGCTGACCGGATGCGCGGGGGTTGCCGAGATTGCGGCGGCTGAGCATCATGTGCGGAGCGACGTTACCGTGATTGCCGTCTTTGTCGTGCGTGACGGAGACAGCAGAACCACAGCCGATGACATCATGGCGATCGCCGAGCGGCGCCTTGCCGCCTATAAACGGCCGAAGCAGGTGTTCTTCGTCCCGAGCTTGCCTCGCAATGCCAATGGGAAGCTCTTGAGGCGCCAGCTTTCATTGGTGGTGGCTGGCGGTTGATCTTCCTGGCATAAGCCAAACATCAGCTTTCGGCTTTGGAGCTGGTGGCTGCAAAGCGGTCGAGCACCGCCTTCGTATCCGCGTCGAATGGACGTCCTGCATGACGCACGCGGCCGGGCGTCTTCGAAAATCCTGCGACGACGTTTTGCATTGCGACGCCGTCAACCTGCGTGATCATGTTGCGGGCGCGATAATGCTCGTCGGCAAAAATATCCTTCATGTCGAGTACCTTGGCGATGGCTGCGTCGACACGGCGGAACTCGCGGATCACTTCTTGCGAGTGTCGCGACGCCACCCAGTCGGCGACGTAGACCTCGAGCGCTTCGCGATTGCGGCTGCGGCCCTGGAATGTCGAGAAGCGGTCGTCGCTGCCCAGACCAACCAGCGCCAGCACCCGTTTGGCGATCGAATCCGCCGAACTGGAAATCGCCACCCAGACGCCATCGGCGCATCGGTAAGTGCCGCGCGGCACCGTGTAGGGAATACCCGAGCCAAGCCGCGGCTGCAGATAGCCCATATGCGCATAAGCCGAGGGCAGCGGACCCATGATCTGGAACATCGAGGTCAGAAGGTTGACGTCGATCGTTTGTCCCTCACCGGTACGCTCGGCGTGGCGCAGCGCGGCCAGCGTGGCGAAGGCGCCGACCAGGGCCGTCACCTCGTCGGTCAGCGCCACCGGCGGCAGCAGCGGCTGGCCGCCTGCCTCACCCAGCAGATTGGAAAATCCGCTCATCGCCTCGGCGATCGTGGCAAAGCCCGGGTGCAAGGCATAAGGCCCGTCCTGGCCGAAGCCGGTCACGCGCAGCACCACCATCTTCGGATTGCGCCGCTGCAATTCGTCCGGGCCGAAACCGAGCGCTTCGAGCTTGCCCGGGCGCATGTTCTCTATCAGCACGTCGGCGCCTTCGAGCAGCGACCAAAGATTGCGCTGTCCGCTCTCGGTTTTGAGATCGAGCGAGACGACCTGCTTGTTGCGGTTCACCAGCTTCCAGAAATACGAATCAGTCTCGTCCGGGCCGGTCCAGCCCATGCGACGGGTCGGATCGCCGGTGGGGCCTTCGACCTTGATCACTTCGGCGCCGTAGTCGGCCAGGTATCGCCCGGCACCCGGTCCGGCGACGACGGTGGCGAGTTCCACGACGCGTATGCCATCAAGAGGCCCGGGCGTCTCGCGCGCCGGTTCGGGATCAGCCTTGTCCGTCATGCGATCGCTCTCCGCCGCCGACACTTCCATGCAAATGCGTTTTGACCCATGCGTTGCGCATCAGGTTTCGGCCGCCGCCGAAGCCGTCCGAGCGCGACCAGCCGGCCGGCCGGCGCGCATCGGCAAAAGCACGGCGCGGGTGAATGTGCAGACCTTTGCCCGGTCCTGGTTGAAGCCATCGGTGCGAACGGTGAGAATGCCTTCGCCGGGGCGGGAGGCGGATGGCCGCGTCTCAAGTATCTCGGTCTGGCCGTAGAGCGTGTCGCCATGGAACAGCGGCTTGAGATGCCGAAGTTCGCTGACGCCGAGATTGGCGATGGCGCGGCCGGAAATGTCGGGCACGCTCATCCCCAGCAGCAGCGAATAGATGTAGGTGCCGACAACGATGTTGCGGCCCTCGGCCATCTCCGTCTCCGCGAAGCGCCGGTCGATATGCAGTGGGCTGGCGGCCATCGTCAAAAGACAGAACAGATGGTTGTCCGCCTCCGTGATGGTCTTGCCCGGCCAATGTTCGAAAACATCGCCGGTCCGGTAGTCGTCGAGATACCCACCGAACCTTTCGTCGCGCGCGGAGTGAATTTTCGCCATTTCAGCCCTCGAGCACCAAAGTCGGCGCGCCGGTCCGGACGTCGTCGCCGACCTTGATCAGGATTTCCGCAACGGTCCCGGCGAACGGGGACGGGATTTCTACCTGGGTCTTGTCGGTCTCCACTACGAACAGGGTCTGGCCTTCGTTGACCTTGGCACCGACCTGGACCTGGATCTCGTTGATCACCACCTCGTCGACCGCGTCGCCGACTTTGGGCATCTTGAGCGTGGAACGCATTATCTGATCTCCATCAAAACATTGCCAAAAGGAGGATTTTCGCCGATCGAAACTTTGCCCCGGAGACGGAAGACGGCGTGCAAACCGCGACCACCGGCCGTAATTCCCAGCAAAATCGGAATGGCTTTCCTCCCTATCACAACGCCTTGCCCGTGCTGCTATCGAAAAGGTGGACCCGCTCGCCGTCGACGACGAGTTCGAGGCTGGTTTCGCGTGCCGGCACGCGGCTGGCTCCGACGCGCAGCACGAGAAGCCGGGCGTCGATACGAACCAACTCCGCCGGATCGACAACCGCGCCGCGGGCGTAGTCGTCGGCTGTCCGGATGATGACCGAGGTGCTTGCGGGCGATACCGCGATGAACGATTCCGGCTCCAGTTGTTCGACCAACTCGACCTTGGCCGGAATGCCGGCACCGCTGCCGGCAGGCTGCCAGGACAAATGCTCGGGCCTGATGCCAAGTATGACGGTGTCGCCGGCCGCGAGCCCAGGTTCTTTCACCTTTGGTCGCACGCTGACCTGCCGATCGCCGATAGATACAACGAGAGCATCGGCTTGCGTCTCGATGACCTTTGCTTCGAGGAAGTTCATGGCAGGGCTGCCGATGAAGCCGGCGACGAATATGTTGGCCGGTGCGTGGTACAGCGCGTGCGGCGTGTCGTATTGTTGCAGCGTTCCGCGCGAGAATACGGCGACGCGGCTGCCGAGCGTCATCGCCTCGACCTGGTCGTGGGTAACGTGGATCGTCGTGACGCCCAGCCTTGTGTGCAGACGCGACAACTCGGCCCGCAATTGCACGCGCAGCTTGGCGTCGAGGTTGGAGAGCGGCTCGTCAAGCAGGAACGCTTCCGGATTGCGGACGATGGCGCGGCCCATGGCGACGCGCTGACGCTGACCGCCTGAGAGCTCGCGCGGCTTGCGGTCGAGCAACTCCGACAGGTCGAGGATGCGGGCGGCTTCGGCAACCCGTTTGTCGATCTCCGACTTCGGCGTCTTGCGCAGTTCCAGCGCGAAAGCGATGTTCTCGCGCACGGTCATCTGGGGGTAAAGCGCATAGTTCTGGAAAACCATCGCGATGTCGCGGTCGCGTGGCGACACGTCGTTCATGGTCTTGCCATTGATGCTGATCTCTCCCGACGTGACCGATTCAAGCCCGGCGATCATTCTCAGCAATGTGGATTTTCCGCAGCCGGAAGGTCCGACGAAGACAACAAATTCGCCGTCGCGTATTTCCAGGTTGACATCCTTCAGGGCCTGCACCGGACCGTAGAGCTTACCAACCTTGCGAAGACCGATCGACCCCATCCAGAAACTCTTCGTCGCCTCAAAATTGGTGCCGCGATCCCGGTTGGGACCGCGCGCCGATGATGCCGAACCGGTACCTGAAACAAAGGCCGAAAAATACCCTTGGACCCGTGAACGGAAGTCGAGACTAGGCAATCGCGAAAACCATGTCAATCGTTTGACTAATGGCAATCAATCGGTTGACCGAGCAAAAATGCGTCGTTATGGTGGCGGCAAATTCCCGGCTCGGCCGGGCCCTTGGGAGGGGATGGAATGCCTAGTCCTTCTACTGTTGTCGACGTCAGCGTAGCCACCATTCAGGCTCAGCTGCCGGCGCCGGTGATTTTCGGCGACTGGGTCATGAAGATGCGCGAATTCGCCACGGTGCGAATACGCACGTCGTCGGGGCACGAGGGGTGGGCGTTCACGCTGACGCGCGACGGCGCCGTCGCCGAGCAGATCCGCAAGAGCATCGCCCCGGTCTATGCCGGCACCGACATCGCCGACCGCGAAGCGACCTTCCGGACCGCGAAGGGACGCACCTACGGTTCGCATAGCGCCGGCGTTGGCCTGCGGGCGCTTTCGATCGTCGACCTGGCCGCCTGGGACGCGGCCGCGAAGATCGCCGACAAGTCGATCGCCGAGTTCCTCGGCGGCAAGGTGAAGCCGATGCCTGCAACCTGCATCATCGGCTATCCGCCCGCGATCATGCCGCCGGACAAGACCGGCGCGCAGGCGGCTGATTTCTATGCCAAAGGATGGCGACGCTTCAAAGCCCCGATGGCGGCTACCTGGGAGCTGTCGGCCGCGCGGCTGCGCGCGGTGCGCAACGCGGCACCCGATGCCTGGCTCGGCACCGATCTTGTCTGGATGTTCAAGACCGTCGACGAGGCAGCCGCCTACGCCGACAGCATCGCCGACATCGACATGGGCTGCATCGAAGACATTTTCCCGCCTGGCAATGCCGGCATGCTCGCGGCGCTCCGCAAGCGCGTTCCCATGCCGATCTGGCAGGGCGATGAACAGGGTGGCTCCTACTACCCGGAAGCCCTGATCATGGCTGGGTCCGTCGATCGCGTCCGCGTCGACCTGACCTGCATGGGGGGTATCACCGGCGGCCGCGCCGTCATCGACGAGTGCCTCGCGGCGGGCGTCGATTTCGGCCCGCACATGTTCCCGCATACCCACAGTCAGGTGTTCAGCGCCTGGGGCTTCGACGACAAGCCGATCGAATGGGGCGTGCCGTGGACAGGGGTGCACCCTTATGACGATGCCCTCGCGCAGCCGCAGATCATGGCAGGCGGACTGATGAAGCCGCTGCCGCAGGGGCCGGGATTCGGCAAGATGATCGACAAGGCGTGGTGCCTGAGCCAGCCGCACCAGGATCCAGACAACATCCTGCAGTAGGAACGCACCGGTACAGGCGAGAGCTGTCATGGCGGACGATGAGATCACAGTACCCGCGAACTATACGGCAGGTCTTTTCGACATTTCCGGCCGCGTCGCCGTCGTCACCGGCGCCGGCAGCGGGCTGGGCGCGGCGATCGCGATCGGTTATGCGCAACTCGGCGTCACTGTCGTGCTCGCCGATATCAACGCCGCGGGAATGGCGGCGACGCTGGCGACGATCACCGAGCAGGGCGGCAAGGCCGTCGCTGCCGAACTCGACGTCACCAAGCGGGATCGCTGCTTCGACCTCGCCAGGAAAGTCAAAGCGGACCATGGCAGCGTCGATATTCTGGTGAACAGCGCCGGCTCCGCCTTCCGCAGTCCAGCCGAGGAGTTTCCGGAGGACAAGTTCAACTTCATCCTCGATCTCAACCTCAAGGGAACCTATTTCTGCTGCCAGGCTTTCGGCAATGTGATGCTGGCGCAGGGCAGGGGCAGCATCATCAACCTCGCCTCGATCGGCTCGTTCAACGCTTATCCCTGGGCCAGCGCCTATCTGGCCTCCAAGGGCGGCGTGCTGCAGATGACCAAGGCACTGGCGCTGGAGTGGCGAGACCGCGGCGTGCGCGTCAACGGCATCGGTCCGACGCTGATGGAATCGCCGCTCACCAAGGCCGCGGCTTCCCGCTCGTCGATCACGGCGGATTTCATCAAGGCGCGCATGCTGCGGCCCCGGCTCGGACTGCCGCGCGAGTTGATCGGAACGGCCGTGTTTCTGGCGAGCGATGCGTCCGAACTCGTCACCGGACACATCGTCATGTGCGACGACGGATATCTAACGGCATGAACACCGAACGCATGGGCCGACCACTGGCCGGAGGCTGACTTGGCAAGGATCACCAAAGCCCATCATACCGGATTCACCGTGCGCTCGCTCGAACGCTCGATCGCCTTCTATCGCGACATACTGGGCTTCGAGCTGGCCTTCCAATGGAACCCGCAGGCCGAATACATCGGCGAGCTTGTCGGCTATCCGAGCGTGGATCTGCACGGCGCCATTCTTCGGCTGCCGGGCACGGATGTATGCCTCGAGCTGCTCGAATACCGCAATATCGAACAGGTCCGGGTCGACATGCGCAACGGCAACATCGGCAATGGCCACATTGCGTTCAACGTCGACGACCTGATGAGCCTTTACGAGGAACTGGTGGCCAAAGGCGTGAAATCGGTCTCCGCCCCGGTCACGCCGACGATCGGTCCGAACAAGGGCGGCAAGGCGGTTTATCTCATCGATCCAGACGGTTTCCGCGTCGAACTGATCCAATCGGCGCAAGCCTTCGGGAGCTACAAGCCGGAGTGATCCCGATCAAATAAAAACGTTTCCAAATTTCGTTGCCTGCGCTAGCTTCGCAAGCCTGCACCAACCATCCGACCTGCGTATTGGGAGAATTTCGCCTTGGCTAAGATATGGGTTCGGCAAGCGGTCCTCAGGGCCCTCGATGATGCGATGACGGAAGATCCGACCGTCATCATGATGGGGGAAGACATTGCGGCCGCGGGCGGCCCGTTCAAGGTGACGGAGGGTCTGCTCGCCGTGCACGGTCCGCAGCGTGTCATCGACACGCCGATCTCGGAAATGGCCTTCATGGGCGCCGCCGTCGGTGCCGCTGTCTGCGGGCTCAAGCCGATCGTCGAGATGATGTTCATCGAATTCATCGGCGTGGCTCTCGACCAATTGACGACGCAGGCGGCGACGATGCGCTATCTTTCGCGCGGCAAACTGACGACGCCGCTGGTGGTGCGCGCTTCGGCCGGCGCCGGGCAGGGTTTTGGCTGCCAGCATTCGCAGATGCTCGACCACTGGTTCCGCGGTACCCCGGGCCTCAAGGTGTGCGTCACCAGCAACGCCCGCACGACCTACGGCTTGCTGCGCTCGGCGATCGAGGATCCGGATCCGGTGGTCGTGCTCGAACCACGCATTCTCTACGCTGAACGCGAGGAATACGAATTCGACAGCAGCTACCGCATCCCGCTCGGCAGGGCCGAGATCGTCAAGGCGGGCAAGGATGCGACGCTGCTCGCCTGCGGGGCGATGGTGCGGGTGGCCAAGGAAGCCGCCGAAAACAGCAGCGCCGACATCGAGGTGATCGATATGCTGACGCTGTGGCCGTGGGACCGCGATACGATCATGGAATCGGTTTCAAGAACCGGTCGTCTGGTGACGCTCGAAGAGGCCACCGCCGGCAACGGCTGGGGCGCCGAAGTGGTGTCTTCCGTCGCTGTCGAGGCCTTCGGTTCGCTGAAGGCGCCGCCGCACCGCATCACCTTGCCCGATGCGCCGGTGCCCTACAGCGGCAAGCTGGAAGCGCGCTTTCTGCCCAGCGCGGCCTACGTCGCCGAGCAGGTGTCCGCCCTGGTGTCGACCAACAAAACGCCAATGCCCTGGTGGAGGAACGCAGCATGACGCTCTCCAATTCCAACTCGCCGCTGGCGCGCCGGGAAGCCCTCGACGACAGGCTGGAGCAGCTTCGCCGGATGATCGAGATCCGCTTCGTCGAGGAACGTATTCAGAAGCTGTTCGCGGAAGGCCACGTGCGCGGCAGCACGCATCTGGCGAGCGGCCAGGAAGGCGTGTCGGTCGGCATCGCACGCTCGATCGACCCCGACGACATCGTCACCTGCACTTATCGCGGCCACGGCCATGCGTTGGCATTGGGCCTAACGCCGGCGGGCGTCATCGGCGAGATCTGCGGCCGCGTCATCGGCTGTGCCGGCGGCGTTGGCGGATCGATGCACCTTGTCGAGCCGGCGATCGGACTGCTGCCCACGGCGGCCATCATCGGCGCCGGCCTGCCGATCGCCTGCGGCGCCGCGCTGGCGGCGCGCGCGCGCGGCACGGACCGCGTCGCGGTCGCCATCTTCGGCGACGGCTCGGCCAATATCGGGGCCTTCCATGAATCGCTGAATTTCGCCGCGATCCAGAAGCTGCCCGTGGTCTTCGTCTGCGAGAACAATCTGTACGGCGAATATACGCGCATCCAGCTGTCGACGCCGGTCGAGGACATCGCGATACGCGCCGCCAGCTACAACATGCCAGGTGTCATCGTCGACGGGCAGGACGCCGACAAGGTAGCGGAAGCGATGGCGACGGCAGTTGCGCGGGCGCGCCGCGGGGAAGGACCTTCGCTGGTCGAGATGAAGACATACCGCTATTCCGGCCATTCCCGCTCGGACCCGGCGACCTACCGGCCGGCCGGCGAACTCGACGCATGGCTGAAGCGCGATCCGATCGACATCTTCGCCGAACGCCTGACCGCCGAGACGCTGCTGGCGGCGGGCGGCCTCGATTCGCTCAAGACCGAAGTGCGCGAGGCTGTCGAAACGGCAACGGCGGAGGTGCTGGATTCGCCGGCGCCGGAACTCGGCGAGATCATGGCGCATGTCGGCGCCTACTCCGCGGGCGGCGATCAGCGCCATCTGTTTTGGTCGAATTGACCTGGCCGTTTTGGTGACGCAGGTCGCTGCAAAGCAGCCTGCGTCGGAAGGAATTTCTGACCGCACGCCGCCGGAGACGATATCCGGCGGCGATTTTATCGACTGCTGGCGCCCTTTGTCGGCGCAGGCCGGAGCAAAATGGGCACGCGTTCCGACATAGGCTTCGACGGCCCGGTTTTCGACGATCTGGCGATCGGCGACCGCTTCGACAGCGCGCCGACGATGCGGCTGACGGAAGGTCTGGCCGCCGTCCACCACGCAATCGTCGGCGGACGCCTGCGGTTGGCCTTCGATGCCAGGCTGTCCGAGGCCGTGACGGGGCAGGCATCGCCGTTTGCCGCGCCGGCTTTCGTGTGGGATATCGCCATAGGGCAATCGACGCTTGTCACCCAACGCGCCGTCGCGAACCTGTTCTATCGTGGTTTGGTGTTCCGCCGCGCACCGGCGATCGGCGACAGCCTGACGACGTCCACGACCGTCATCGGCTTGCGTCCGGCATCCGCAAAACCTGGCCGCCCCCCGCGCGGACTTGTTGCCATGCGCATCGCGACGGTCGATCAGGAGCAGCGTCCGATCCTCGATTTCTGCCGTTGCGCCATGCTGCCCGCGCGCTCGGCCGATGCTGTGGCGGCGCAAGGCCAGACGGAGCTGCCGAAATCCGATTTCACCCAGACGCAACTGCTGGAAGCGGTATCAGGCTGGAATCTTGACGCTTTTCGCGATGCCACACACGGTCCGCATTTTGATGACCTCGAAGCGGGTTCCGTGCACGATCTTGCCGGAGGCGACGTCGTCAGCAGCGCTCCGGAACTGGCCAGGCTGACCATGAATCTGGCGGTCATCCATCACGACCGTATCGCGGCAGGCGGACAGCGTCTGGTCTATGGCGGCCACACGATCGGCATCGCCGCCGCACAAATCACGCGCGTCTTCCCTGGCCTGGTGACCATCCTTGCCTGGCATGACTGCGACCATCTCGGCCCGGTGCATGAGGGCGATACGCTGCATTCGCAGGTCATCGTCGAACGCTGCCAGCCGCTGCCTGGCGGCGGCGGGCTGGCGCATCTTCGCTGCAAGGTCCGGTCGACCGACGGTGCCAGTGAGACGTCGGACGTGCTCGACTGGCGGTTGGTAGGGCTGTTTGCATGACGCGAGCCATCCTGAGCGGCATGTCCGTGGTCGAAGGCTCGGCCTTCGTCGCGGCGCCGCTTGGAGGAATGACGCTGGCGCAGCTTGGCGCCGATGTCATCCGCTATGACCAAATCGGCGGCGGACTGGACTATCGCCGATGGCCGGTAACGGATAGCGGACAAAGCCTGTTCTGGGCCGGCATGAACAAAGGCAAACGCTCGATCCAGATCGACCTGCGTTCCGAGGAAGGGCAGGAGATCGTCGCCGCGCTGATAACCAGGCCCGGCACTGATCAAGGCCTCTATCTTACCAATTTCGCGGCGCGCGGAGCATTGTCCTACGAGGCATTGAAGGCACGGCGGGCCGATCTCATCATGGTCGCCTTGAGCGGCAACGCCGACGGGTCGAGCGAGGTGGACTATACCGTCAATGTCGCCACGGGGTTCCCCGGCATCACAGGTTTGCCTGGGTCTTGCGGCCCCACCAATAGCGTGCTGCCGGCCTGGGATATCGCGATGGGCGAACTCGCCGCCGTTGGTCTGCTTGCCGCCGACAGACACCGCAGCCGCACAGGCGAGGGTTCGCTGGTAAAGCTCGCTTTGTCCGACGTCGCTTTTGCCACCGTCGGACATCTGGGGCGTATCGCGCAGGCCGAACGCGGCGGCAGCGCGGCGAAGGACGGCAATTTCCTGTTTGGCGCGTTCGGGCGCGACTTTGCCACAAACGATGGTCGGAGGGTTATGGTCGTTGCGTTGACGGAACGGCAGTGGAAGTCGCTGGTCCAGGCCACAGGTATCGATGCCAAGGCGCTGGCCGCGGCGACCGGCGCCGATCTTGACAGCGAGGGAGGGCGCTACGCTGCCCGCCATGCCATCGCGGACGCGATAGCGCCGTGGTTCGCGGCGCGTCGTTTCGACGAGGCGACGAAGGACCTGTCAGCCGCGGGGGTCTCCTGGGGGCCATACCAGAGTTTCCAGCAACTCGTCGCCGAAGACCCACGCTGCTCGCCGGCCAATCCGCTGTTCTCACCAGTCGATACGCCAGGCATCGGGACGGTGCTGACGCCCGCGTCGCCGCTCTACTTTTCGGTGGCGGATCGGCTGCCGGCCATGCGTGCGCCGCTGCTCGGGGAACATACCGACGAGATCCTGGCGGGTCTGGGCATCAGTGATGGCGAGATCGGCCGCCTGCACGACCGCGGCGTCGTCGCAGGAGCCGAGCGCCGCCTTTAGGACTTTATCTTTAGGACTTTATCTTTGGCGGCGGTCCAACGGATTCGCGCGTCACCAGTTGCGGCGCAATGTCGATCACGACGTCCTGCGGCTCGCGGCCATGGATCATGGCGTCAAGTTCGACCACGGCGCGGGCGCCCATCTCGCTCAGCGGCGTGACGATGGCAGTCAGCGGCGGCGCGGTGAAGATGGCGTCTTCGCCGTCCAGAGAGACAACCGAAAGGTCACGCGGCACCTGGATGCCGCGTACGCGCGCCGCTGCCAATGCGCCGATGCCGACCAGCATGTTGAAGGCGAAGATGCCGGTCGGCGGCGCCGGCTCGCTCATGATGTGGTGCAAGGCGTCGTAGCCGCCGCGCCGCGACACCGGCGCATTGGCGACGATCGCAGGCCCGAGGCCGGCAGCCTTGCAGGTTTCGACGAAGCCAATATGGCGGCGTCGCGAGGTATCGAGTTCCGGCATCGAACCGATGAAGCCGAGCCTCGTGTGTCCAGCCTCTATGAGCGTGCGCGCCGCCAGCCGGCCTGAGGCATGGTCGTCCACGGTGACGCTTCTGCCGATCGTGGAACGCCGGTTGACGAAGACGTGCGGCACCGGATTGTTCGCGATCGCCTCGATCATTTCGCGGCTCTCGGCCGTCACCGCGATGATCAGGCCATCGATGCGCCGCTCGCTGACCAGTCTCAGATAGGCCGCCGTCGACCGCTGCTCGTCCGCAACCTCGGCGATCAGCATGACATAGCCGGCTTTTTCAGCCTGCCGCATCGCACCGCGCACGGTCTCTGCGTAGACCGGGTTGGTCAGGTCGGGCAGCAGTATGCCGAGAGCGCCCGTGCGCTGGGTGCGCAGATTGCGCGCCAGCGCATGCGGCCGGTAGTTGACGCGCCCTGCCTCGTCCAGGATAGCCTGACGGGTCTGCGCGCGCACGCTGATGCCGCCATTGTTCAGCACTTTGGACACCGTCGAAACGTCAACGCCGACTGCGCGCGCTATATCTTTCAGCGTGGCACGTGCAGACGGAGGCGCAGCTGGTGTCGATGTTTTCACGAGACCTTCCCGTACCTCTCTAGCAGAGCTGCGTCCGGCTCGTAACGATAGCAGCGGGAGGTCAGGCCGCCATCGACCGCGAGAGACTGGCCGGTGACGAAGGAGGCTTCCGACGAGATAAGCCATGACACCGCCGCCGCTATCTCCTCCGGTTCGCCTATGCGTTCCAGCGGATGCTGGATGGACATTTCCCGTTCGGCGCGCGTGCTGTCCGGGCTATCGCGGATAACCCGCTGCACGAGCGATGTGCGCACCGCGCCGGGCGCCACTGCATTGGCTCGAATGCCCACCGGTCCGTATTCGACCGCGATGTAGCGGGTCAGCGCGTCAATGCCGGCCTTGGCGACGTCATAAGCCGCCCACATGTTGAAGGCGGAGCGGCCATGCACCGACGAGACGTTGACGATCGACCCGGCGACGCGGTCTCTCACCCATGTCTGGATCGCTTCCGAAGAGCCCCAGAAATGCGACATCAAATTGACCGCAAAGACTCGCTCGACATCGGCGTCTTTCGGTTCATGCAGATTACCCATCAGAGCGATACCGACATTGTTGACCCAGCCTCGCAGGGGCGCGAGCTTTTCGGCGGCCTCTCGCGCTTTCTTCAGCACGGCACGGTCGGAGGCGTCGCCGCAAAGGCAGCCATGTCCCTTGCCCAGCTTCTTGCCCAGGTCAGATGCCGTTTCAGGGTTGATTTCAAGGCCGACGACGTTCCATCCATCGGCCGCCAGACGAACGGCTATGGCATGGCCGATGCCGTCGCCGGCTCCCGTTACGACAACGCTTCCGAGACTCATCGAGACCTCCCATTGGATCCGGGCGGGCGGCTCGGCTTGTCGACGCGCCATGGGTTTGTTGGTCCGCTTCAAGGGTCGTGCAGGACACACAACTAGAAGCTGCCCCCAACGCCTGTCAAGCGCATGGTTCCGGACCGTGCTCGGTTGCACTACAGCTCTCAATTATCACGCCGAATATGTTTGAGCAATCGATTGACTGTTGGGTTGTTCGGATGCACTGTTGCGTCAAGCCGGATGAATGAAACCGGCGGTGAAGAGAAAACCGGGGAGAGAGAATCATGGATGGAAAACTGGATAACAGGCATCTCGCCAAGGCCAAATCCGGCCATGCCGACGCGGCCGGCCTCACGCGTCGGGATCTGATGCAGCGCGCCGCGATGCTCGGCATCGCCGGCGCCTTCGCCAATTTCGGCTTCCCGGCGCTCGCCGCCGATTTCGACTGGAAAAAGCATGCCGGCACCAAGCTCAGCATCCTGATGACGGGCGACGAGAACGACCACCGGGCGTTGGGCGACATGTTGGACAAATTCAAGGAAGACACCGGCATGGAGCTGGAGATCACGTCTCCGGCGCTGGGCGCGCTGATCGAAAAGACGCTGCAGAACCTGAAGGCCGACCATTCTTCGTTCGAGCTCATCGAATATCTCGGTTTCCTGACCACCCAGCAGGTCGGCGCCGGCTATTACGAGCAGCTCAATTCCTACATCGACGATCCGTCGAAGACCCCTCCGGACTGGGACGTCGCCGACTTCCTGCCGCCGGCCATGTCCAATGTCGGTATTTTCGACATGGCATCCGGGACCGTCGGCAAGGGCAAGGACATCTATGGCATTCCGGGCCTGCATTCCGGCTCGGTCATCTACTTCTACCGCAAGGATCTGTTCGAGGCGGCGGGCCTGAAGCCGGCCACGAACTGGGACGAGTTCAAAGACGCGGCGATAAAGCTCAACAAGGACGATGTCGCCGGCTGTTCCTTCATCGGCGCCAATGATTTCTCGCTCGCCGCCGTCGACTGGTACACGCGCTTCATCACCACGGGCGGCAAGCTGATGAGCGGCAGCCCGAAGGAAAAGAACTTCAAACCGAACGTGAATTCGCCCGAAGGCATCGGCGCGCTGCAAATGCTGATCGATCTTCTGCCCTACGCGCCGAAAAACGTGACGAAATACGGCTTTGCCGAGAACGTCGACGGCTTTTCCACCGGCAAGATCGCGCAGATGATCTTTTGGTCGACCATCGCCGGTCCGATCCTCAACGGCGACAATTCGATGGTGTCGGACAAGACGGGCACCGGTCCAGTGCCGGCCAAACCGGGCGAGACGGCGCGGGCAATTCAGGGCGGCTGGGGCATGGGCATTCCGAAGAACATCGATCCGGCCAAGAAGGATGCTGCCTGGCTCGCGTTGACCTGGATGACCAGCAAGGCGTTCAACAAGTTCGAGGTCGAGAAGTACCAGATCGACGCCAGCCGCACCTCGGCGTTCACCGATCCCGACCTTGTTGCCAAGCTACCCTATCTGCCGGACGCGCTGAAAGCGGCGTCGACGGCGGAGATCATTCCAACCTCGCTGATCCCGGAATTCTTCCAGTTGAACGACATCATGAATGTCGAGTTCAACGCCGCGCTGATCGGCACGCAGGATGCCAAGACCGCCTGCGAAAAGGTCCAGACGCAGTGGGAGGCCATGCTGCGCAAGGCCGGCCATCTCGCCTGATCGGCTCACGATCGTCGGTTTGGAAGTGAGTGATGAGCATTGCTGCGCCGGCGTCGGCGAAATTCGTGTTCGGCACGCGCGACAGGCCGGGGAGGTCGGTATGGCTGCTCCTCGGTCCGTGCATCGCCTATCTCGTCATCTTCAGCATCTATCCGCTGTTCCACAGCCTGCGCCTGTCGCTGACCGACCTCACCGCGGCGACAGGCACCGGCAATTTCGTCGGTCTCGACAATTATCGCGCATTGCTGGTTGATCCGCAGTTCTGGAACGCGGCCTGGAACAGCGCCGTCATGGTGTCCTTGTCGGTGGCGATCCAGGTGGTTCTCGGCGTTGCGCTCGCCATGTTCTTCAACCTCCAGCTGCGCGGGTCGTGGATTGTGCGCGGCATCCTGCTCTTGCCGATGCTGATGACGCCAATCGTCGTCGGCGTCATGTGGCGGGCACTGCTCAATCCCGACTGGGGACTTGTCGATTGGGCCATCAAAGCGGTCGGACTGACGCCGCCCGACTGGCTGGGTACGGTCAGCATGTCGATGGTTACCGTCATCATGGTCGACTGCTGGCAATGGACGCCGTTCGTGTTCATGATCGTCTTCGCCCGACTGCAAGCCCTGCCGCAGGAGGTGTTCGAAGCGGCGCAGGTCGATGGCGCTGGCCCGGTCGTTACCTTCCGCCGCATCACCTTGCCGATGTTGAGGCCGGCGATCGTCTTTGCCGCCGTCTTCCGCGCGGTGGACGCCTTCCGCTCCTTCGATCTGATCTACGGGCTGAGCTATGGCGGTCCAGCGCGCAGCACCACGACGCTGAGTTTCTTTTCGTTCCAGAACGGGTTCCAGTTCCAGAACTACGGCTATGCGGCTGCGGTCGCCTATATGATGCTGATCATCCTCGCCGTCGGCACTACGGTCCTGCTGCAATACGTTCAGCTGCGGCCAGGGAATTCACGATGAAGTTCCGGCCCGGCAGGATCATCGCCTATCTGTTTCTGATCGTGCTTGCGGTCGTCGGCGCAGCACCCTTCCTTTATCTCGTCGTGCTGTCGACCAAGAAACGCATCGAGATCCTGGCGCAGGTGCCGCCGAAGCTGACGTTCACCTGGGTGCAGGCGGCCAAAAACTACAACGAGGTGCTGTTCAGCCAGGGCATGCTGAGCTTTACGTTGAACTCGCTGATCGTGGTCAGCATCGCCACGGCGATCGCGCTTGTCATCGGCACGCCCGCTGCCTACGCGTTTTCGCGGCTGCGCTTCAAGAACAGCGAGCGCCTTGCCAGCACCATTCTATCTATGCGTTTCATGCCGCCAATCGCGGTTGCGATCCCACTTTTCCTGATGGTCAAGGCCGCGGGCCTACAGGACAGCTATCCCGGGCTGATCCTGCCCTACGTCGCCTTCTCGCTGCCGCTTGTGGTTTGGATCATGATCGGCTTCTTCGACGAGATCCCAGGCGAGATCGACGAGGCGGCCCTGATCGACGGCTGCACGCGCGTCAGCGCGCTCTGGTACGTCATGCTGCCGATCGTCAGGCCCGGCCTCGTCACGGCGGCGCTGTTCGGCGCGCTGTTCATCTGGAACGAGTTCCTCGTCGCGCTGTATGTCATTGATTCGCGCGCGTTCCAGACCATCTCGCTCGGCGCCGCGACGCTGGTCAGCGCACAGCGTCCGATCGACTGGAACATCGCCGCAACGGTGGGTGTCGTCACGGTCATTCCGATCCTCATCTTCTCGCTCTTCGTCCAGCGCTACATTGTGCGCGGAATAACCGCCGGAGCTGTCAAATGAACTACGATCTCAAGCCGGAACTCGTGACTTCGGATCTCGGCTGGCCGGAGGGGCCGACCGTGATGCCGGACGGCAGCGTTGTCTTCGTTGAGAGCTACCGCAGCCAGCTGACCCTCGTCGGCGAGGACGGCAAGGCCAGGCAATTCGCCTACGTGACCGGCGCGCCGAATTCATGCGTGCTGGGTTCCGACGGCGCGCTCTACGTTTGCCAGAACGGCGGCACGGTCGGCCCGTGGCGCGCAGCGGAGATGACCTTGCCGTCGATCCAGCGGGTGCGGCCAGGCGGCAAGCCGGAAATCCTGGTGAGCGAAGTCGACGGCGTCAAGATGAATGGGCCGAACGATCTGGTCTTCGGGCCGGATGGCACGCTGGTCTGGACCGATCCGGGGACCTATAATCCGGCCAATCCCGATCCGAGCTACATCTATGCACTGTCGCAGGACGGCAGGGCCAGCGTGAAGGTCGCGTTTCCCGCGCCAACGTTTCCGAACGGGGTCGTCGTCGAGGCCGACGGCTCGATCGTGTGGGATGAATCCTACACCGGCCATGTTCGCCGGCTGAAAACCGACGGAACGATCGAGGATCTCGGCAGGATGCCAGGCAAGAATCCCATTCTCGACGGCATGGCGATCGCCAAGGACGGCTCCCTGCTCGTTACCGACCTCGTTGGCGAAGGGTTTCACGTTTTGGCGCGCGATGGCACACCGAAGGGCTTCGTGCGCACCGGCGGCTGTCCGACCAATCTTGCCTTCGATGGCGAAACGCTTTGGGTAACGGACGCCAGCGTCCTGGCTAGCAGCGCAGAGCCCAATTATGCGGGGCGATTGTGGCGGCTTACATTTCCTGGCGGCGGCGCTCCGACCTACAAGGGCTCGATCGGGATGAAGGCCAAGGCATGAGTGCGCGAGAAGCCTTTCCGGGCCTCTCCTACAAGGGAAAGGTTGCGTTTGTCACCGGCGGCGGCTCCGGGATCGGCCGCGAGACGGCGCTGACGCTCGCCGATCTGGGCGCCGATGTCGCGGTCCTCGATTGGACCGCCGGCGCGGCCGATGCCACGGCCGAGGCTGTGCGGAAGATTGGGCGCAAGGCCGTTGCCTTCAATGGAGATACAGGCGACGAGAAAACGGTTGTGGATGCCTTCGCGGCGACGCGCCAACAACTCGGCGAGATCGACGTTGCGGTTGCCTGTGCCGGGATCCTGGGCGCCGGCGGTCCGGTGTTCGAAACCTCGGTCGAGGATTTCGAGCAGGTAATGGCCGTCAATGTGCGTGGCTCGTTTCTGGTCACGCGCGAGGCCGCAAGCGGCATGCGACAGCGCAAGCGAGGCGCGATCGTGCTGCTGTCCAGCCTGGACGGCCTGCAGGCAGAGCACGGCATGTTTTCGTATTGCACATCCAAGGGCGCGCTGCTCAATTTGGCCCGCGCCGCCGCGCTCGATCTGGCGCGCGACGGTGTAACAGTAAATTGCGTGTGCCCGAGCGTGACGCACACGCCGCTGCTTGCGGGCCGCCTGGCAACACTGCCGAACGGCGACGAGATACTTGCCTCCTATGCAGCGCGCCATCCGCTCGGCCGGGTGCTGACGCCGCGCGATATCGCCTCCGCGATCGCTTTTGTCGCGTCGCCGATCGCCAATGGCATCACCGGGGCTGCGATCCCTGTCGACGCCGGTATCGGCGCGACCTGGGACAACTACCGCGATCCGCCGTGGATCGCTGCTGGCTGAAACGGGCGTCGGGCAATGCGGGAACATTGATGCCTTTGGCCCACGAAAAGGCCAGCAAAATCAATACCCGTGACACATCCTCCGGGCCTACCATTATCTTTGATTCAATTGATGGAAGACCTCGGCCAAAAACGTTTTGGGCTCGTTGTGGGCCGGCGTAAAAACGAATTCTTGAGCGAGCAATTGAGTTTCTCGCCCCAGCGACAAGTTGAATGTGCAGTGACCGAGATTCCACCCGTGACCGACGACACGGCACGTGATTAAGGCTTGATCGAAGTCCGGTTGCGATTGCGACGCCTGCGTTTGCGCGGTCAATCCAGTCCGATGTGCTTCCCGGTGTTTTGAGCCAAGTCCAGGGTTGCGGTTTTCCAAGTTCCGTTGCTCGTCAGGACCTGAGCCTCCTCGGCAATCATTTCTATCAGCTTCTTGGTGGCCGTCGACATGGCGCGCTCTCGCGACACCGCGGTTACCCAACCCCACCGGACATTGCGGATCGGCGCGGCCGATACCTCCTTGCGCACCAGCAGCTCATGGACGCCGCTATAGGGAAGCACGCAGTAACCGGTTCCATATTTGGTCAGGCTGGTCATCAACGAGTTGGTATCGACTTCGAGCTTCGGTTCGGCGACGCGGCCGGCCCTGACCAGGATCTCATCCACGGCGCGCCGCAATCCGTTGGGGAACGGCGTCAGGATGAGGTTGTGGCCCGTCAGGGATTTGGCCGAAACCGGGCGGGACAGGTCGAGCCCTACCTCCAGCGGAGCGATCAGCAACAGGCTCTCGGTCACCAGCGGCATCTTGGTCAGCGTGGTGAAGGATTCGCGATCCGACAACAGCGCCACGTCGGCCCCGTCATTGGCGATGGATTCGCGCACGATCATGGAAGTGTTCTCGGTCACATGCACCGAGACCTGCGGATAGGTTCGGCGAAAGCGGGCCACGACCCGGGACGTGAGCAAACCGCTGAGGGAGTTCGACGCAGCGAGCCGCACCGTGCCCACCGGCTCGTCGGCGGACGACATGATTTCGCTTTTGATGCGGCCGACGTTGGAAAGCAGCACTCGTGTCCGATCGACCAGCCGCTGTCCTGTCTCGGTCAGCACCACGCCGCGCGCCTTGCGCTTGAACAGCTTGGTGCCGAGCTCCTGTTCCAGGAGCCGGATCTGACGGCTCAGCGCCGGTTGCGACACATGCGCCCGCATGGCCGCATGTGTGATGTTCAACGTGTTCGCAACATGCATGAAATATTCGAGCTGCCTGACGTCCATCAGTTTCCTCCCTGCCGTATCGAGCAGAACAAGCCATAACCAAATCTAATGGTTGCAATTTGGCTTTTGTCTTAGTGTTGATATCTCGCACGCGCTACTACTGGCTTTCAAGCACGCCGACACGGATACGACTATTCCGAACGAGCGGCGGGGTGTGCCTGGGGAGGATTCATGGCAGCGCGTTTGAATGGGCAGACCGCCGTGGTGACGGGCGGGTCGCAGGGGCTTGGGCTGGCCATTGCCACCCGGCTTCTCGCCGATGGCGCCAATGTAAGCCTGTGGGACCGAGAGCCGGAATCCTTAGCGCGCGCCGCCGAGACGCTCGCGGCCGCCGATCGTGTCCATACCGCTGTGGTCGACGTTGTTTCCGAGAGCCTGGTCGACCGGGCGCGGGACGCCACGCTGGAGCGTTTCGGCGGCATCTCCATCCTGGTCAACAACGCCGGCATATCGGGACCCCATGCAAATGTCTGGGACCTGTCGCTCGACGAGTGGCAGCGGGTCATCGACGTCAACATGACTGGCGTTTTCCTGTGCTGCCGCTCGGTTGCTCCGCATATGATCGAGGCGAACTATGGCCGCATTATCAACATAGCCTCGGTCGCCGGCAAGGAAGCCAGTCCGTTGATCAGCGCCTACGCCACGTCCAAGGCCGGCGTTATCGGCTTCACCAAGACACTTGGCCGTGAGCTGGCCAATACTAGGGTCACCGTCAACTGTATTACGCCTGCGGCAATCAGGACGGCGATATTCGACCGCTGGCCCGCTGACTATGTCGCATCGTTGCTCGCCAAGATACCGATGGGCCGTTTCGGCCTGCCACAGGAACTCGCGGCCATGGTGGCCTATGTCGCTTCTCCCGAGGCTTCCTTCAGCACCGGCGCCATCTTCGACATGTCTGGCGGGCGCACGGACTACTAAGCCGGGCAAGCAAGGAATAGCAGGGGGAGGGATACGGGCATGCAGCACGCGATAAGCGCGACCAACCACACCAGCTTTACGGTCGAAAGCCTTGACCGGGCGATCGCGCTGTTCCGCGATGGGCTGGGCTTCGAGTTGACCTCGCGCGCCGGTCGCGACCCCGCGTCGATCCAGACCATCACCGGCGTCCCCGGAGCCGAGGTCGAGATAGCTTATCTGTGCCGCCCGGATCATACGGTCGAACTGATCGAATATAGCGGTCCGGCGGACCGCAGGACTGTCGAGGCGAGGCCCTGCGACGTCGGCTTCGCCCACATCGCGTTCGACGTTACCGACCTGGACGGCGTGATAGACCATCTGGCGCCCTACGGCGCGGTGCCGATCTCGCGGCCTTATGTCAACAAGCGCGGCGGGCCCAACGCCGGCGTGCGCGTGTCGTACCTGACGACCCCCGACAAGGTAACCGTCGAGCTTATCGAACGGGTGTAAGCGGTTCGGCCCACGAGCCGCGGTCGGCATATGGTGCCAGTCGGATATCCACGCTCACCGGGGGGTCGCCTACGCTTTTGTCCGGTCGCTTGCGTCGGTCAGCAATCTTCTCTCCACTCTGACAGATAGCAGTCATTCGGCCTCGAGATAGGCCGTATGACCGGCTCTCGATCTGCGCGTGCGCCGCCCTGTCCGCAGGGCAGCGCACGCGCTTTTTGACCATGTCGCCACCCATAACCAAAATGCATTTCTTCCATAGGAACTTTGTGTTTGTTTTGAGATCGGGATCGTGGAAGTCTTCGCTCAAGGCATCCTGCAAAGAGATGCAAAAGGGAAGAACGCCAGCACGCCGGCACCTTGATGTTTCCGCCGCCGACCAGCGCGACGGAGGGGCTGGCAATGGATGGGACAAGATGAAGAATTCCGGTGTGGCCCGAGCGGGCCGGTCGACGCGCGGCGCGGCAAAGATCAGCGGCGGCGCGATCGGTGGCGCCATCCTTGCCAATGGCGGATCCTCTCACCGGCTGGCGACCCGCAACGCGCCCAGGCTTGACGCGGCGGAGTTGAAGCAGCTGCTCAGGACGATGCTGGTGATCCGCGCCTTCGAGACGCGCACCACCGAATTGTTCCAGAGTGGATTGGTGAAGGGCACTGCTCATTCCTCCGTCGGTCAGGAGGCAGTCGCCGCGGGGGCGGGCTACCCGTTGCTGCGCAGCGACTTCATCGCCACCCATCATCGCGGTCACGGACACTGCATCGCCAAGGGCGCCGATGTCTCGCGCATGATGGCCGAACTGCTCGGCCGCAAGGACGGCATTTGCGGCGGTCTCGGCGGATCCATGCATGTCGCCGACATCGGCCTCAACATCATCGGCGCGAACGGCATTGTCGGTGCTTCGATGGGCCTCGGCATTGGCGCTGCGCTGGCTGCCAAGCAGCGCATGTCGACGGATGCCGGTGTCGCGATCTTCGGTGACGGCGGCGCCAACGAAGGCATCTTCCACGAGGCGCTGAACATGGCGGCGATCTGGAAGCTGCCGATCGTCTTCCTGTGCGAGAACAATCAGTACGGCCTGTCGACATCCTTCCTGGAATCGACCGCCGGTGGTTCGATCTCGGCGCGCGCTGCCGGCTACGGCGTGCCCGGCGAAACGATCGACGGCAACGATGTCGTCGCCGTCTATGCTGCGGTCGACGAGGCCATCGCGCGAGCTCGCGCCGGCGAGGGGCCGACCCTGATCGAGGCCATCACCTATCGCCACGGCGATCACTCCATGCGTGCCAACCTGCCCGGCTACCGCGAAGATGAAGAGGTCGAGCGCTGGAAGGCCATGGACCCCATCAACCGCTGTGTTACGATGATGAAGGAGCGCGGCGCGCTCACCGATGCCGAATATGCGGCGCTTGTCGCCGAGACGGATGCGGAGATCGAGCGCGCCGTCGAGTTCGCCAAGAATTCGCCCGAGCCCGATGTCGAAAGCCTGGGGCCGGCCGTGTCCGCTCCTTTCAAATCGGCGGGCGCGGTCGAGCCCGCGCCCGGCACGAGGGAACTCACCTATCTGGAGGCGCTCAAGGAGGCGATGGCGCAGGAGATGGAGCGCGACGAGCGCGTCTTCGTCATCGGCGAGGATGTGGGGCCGATCGGCGGCACGTTCGGCGTGACGCGTGGCCTGTTCCAGCGCTTCGGCAAGGACCGCTTGATGAACACTCCGATCTCCGAGATGGGCATCGCCGGCGCCGCTGTCGGATCGGCCGTCTGCGGGCGCCGCCCGATTGCCGAGATCCAGATATTCGACTTCGTCACATTCATGATGGACATGATCGTCAACCAGGCGGCCAAGCTGCGCTACATGCTTGGCGGTTCCCCGACCGTGCCGGTGGTGTTCCGCGGGCCGCAGGGTGGCGGCATCCGCCTTGCCGCCCAACACTCGCAGTCGCTGGAGGCCTGGTTCGCGCATGTGCCTGGCCTCGTGGTGGTGGCGCCCTCGACCCCCTACGACGCGAAGGGCCTGTTGATCGCGTCGATCCGTGACGACAACCCGGTGATGTTTTTGGAGCACAAGATGCTCTATCTCGGCCAGACGGCGCCCGTGCCCGAAGCGCCCTACGAGATTCCGCTCGGCAAGGCCGATATCAAGCGCGAGGGGACCGACGTCACCGTCATCGCCACGCAGGTCATGGTCGAGCGTGCGTTGCAGGCGGCTGACATGCTGGCGCGCGAGAACATCTCCGTTGAGGTCATCGACCCGCGCACGCTCAGGCCGCTGGACATGGACTGCTTCATCCGCAGCGTGAAGAAGACGCATCGGTGCGTTGTCGTGCACGAGGCCTGGCGTACCGGCGGCCTGGGTGGCGAGATCGCCGCGCAGATCAACGAGCGAGCCTTCGACTGGCTGGATGCTCCGGTGGAGCGGCTCGGCTCGATGGAGGTGCCGATGCCCTACAACGACAAGCTGGAACGGGCGGTCATCCCTAACCAGAACGCCATCGCCGACGCGGTCCGCCGCGTCTGCTACCGCTGAAGCCGGACCGGCACCTGGGGCCCTGAACAGCCATGCCCGTAGACATCCTTATGCCGGCGCTTTCGCCCACCATGGAGAAGGGGAACCTTGTTCAATGGCTGAAGGCAGTCGGCGACCCAGTGCGCGCCGGAGACGTCCTGGTCGAGATCGAGACCGACAAGGCGACCATGGAGGTGGAGGCCGCGGTCGACGGTGTGTTGATCAGCATCACCGTTCCAGCCGGGTCGATCGACGTTCCGATCAACCAGACGATCGGCGCGCTCGCCGCCGAAGGCGAGACCGCTGCGCCGGCACCTGCGGCCGCTGTGGCGGCTCCGGCCGAGTCGTCATTGCCGACGGTCCTGCCCGAAGCGCCTCCTGCTACGAGCGCTCCCAACGGCCAGGACGACGGCCGCGTCTTTGCTTCGCCGATCGCTCGCAGACTCATGGCCGAAGCAGGTATCGAGGCCGCGGACGTCACGGGCACCGGCCCTCATGGACGGATCGTCGAGCGCGACGCCAGGCAGGCAATCGAAGCCCGCGCGGCGAACGCCAAGACTGAGGCATCGGGAAAGCCGGCAGTGGCCGACATTCCAGCCGCGCCGTCCGATGCAATCCCGGCCCAGGCGCCGGCCGAAGCAGATGCGCGGTTAAAGACCCTGTTCGACCCCGGCAGCTTCGAGGAAGTCGCGCACGATTCAATGCGGCTGACCATCGCGCGCCGGCTGTCGGAGGCCAAGCGCACCGTCCCGCATTTCTACCTGACGGCCGATTGCGAGATCGATGCCCTTATGGCCCTGCGCCAGCAGTTCAACGACGCTGCGCCGACGCACCGGGACGGTGCGCGTGGCTACAAGCTTTCGGTCAATGACTTCGTGATCAGGGCGCTGGCGCTGGTCCTCCATCGGGTGCCCGACGCCAACGTCTCATTCACGGAAGGCGCATTGCTGCGCCACCGCCATGCCGACATCGGCGTCGCGGTCGCCATTCCCGGTGGACTGATGACGCCGATCGTTCGCAAGGCCGAGACAAAAACGCTTGCGGTTATATCGAATGAGATAAAGGAACTCGCGGCGCGCGCCAGAACGCGCTCGCTCCGGCCGGATGAATATCAGGGCGGCACCGCCAGCGTTTCCAATCTTGGGATGTATGGCGTGCGTGACTTCGCTGCCATCATCAATCCGCCGCAGGCATCGATCCTCGCGGTAGGCGCGGGTGAGGAGCGGGTGGTCGCAAGGAACGGCAAGCCCGAGGTGCGAACCCTGATGACGGTCACGCTCTCGGTCGATCACAGGGCGATCGACGGCGTGACTGGCGCCGAGTTGCTGTCGGCGTTCAAGGCGCTGATAGAGCAACCGATGACGATGCTGGTTTAGGGATCGACAGGTATTGGACGCTTGACGGGGACAGGGCCGATGGCAGACGCAGTTGCGATAAAGGACAGGGGAGCCGCTGCTGTGAAGAAGATCGAGGGCAAGTCCAGCCTCAGCAATCTGAGCCAGGAAACGCTGGTCTTCGCCACCACGATCGTGATCTTCGCGGCGTGCGCGCTTTTCGTCAATGGCTTCGCGACCCTTCCGAACATCTCCACTCTGGCCCGCAGCGTCTCGGTTTTGGGCATCCTCGGCGTCGGCATGACGGTGGTCGTGATCGGGCGTGGCCTCGATCTGTCGCAGGTTGCGGTGCTGGCAATCTGCGCCGCCTGGTCGCTGAAGCTGATCGGACTGGGCTACGGGCTTGCCGCGGGTATCACCATGGGCCTGGGACTGGCGGTCGCGATCGGCGCCTTCAATGGGTTCGCCATCTCCATCATCGGCATTCCAGCTTTGTTCACCACGCTGGCGTCGGGAACCCTGGTCTATGGCGTCGGGCGATGGCTGATGCTCGACGGCATCATCACCTACGCGCCCGACAATCAGCCGTTCCTGCTCGCGCTCGGACAGGGGGAAGTGCTGGGCATCCCGGTGCCGCTGGCGATCTTCGCGGTTGTCGCGCTGATCGGACATTTCATCCTGTCGCGCACCTCGGCCGGCCGTTTCGTCTATGCGTTCGGCGACAACGCCGAAGCGGCAAGGTTGACCGGCGTCTCGGTGCGCGTGCTGACCATCGGCCAATATGCCTTTTCGGCCGCGGTCGCGTTTCTGGCCGGGCTAGTCACCGCGGGTTCGGTCGCCTCGATCAACACCAACGTGTTCAGCTCCAGCCTGATCTTCGACGTGCTGCTGATCGTCGTGCTGGGCGGAGTGAGCCTCAGCGGCGGTCGCGGCTCCATTGCCAGCGTTCTCGCCGGAACGGCGCTCATCGGCACGCTGCTGAATGCCATGATCCTGCTGGACGTCCAGGGCGACGTCCAGAACATCGTCAAGAGCGTGGTGCTTCTCGGCGCTATTACACTCGATCGCAAGCTGCATCCTCGCGACGAGGAGACGGCCAGGCAGGGAGATCTGTAGAGGCGACGCCTTCCTCGACACGATTCAACAATCAAGGCGCATCATCCCGGGAGGAAAAGATGACGTTGATGAGTAAATGCAGGCGGCTATCGAAGCCGATTGCGCTAATGTTCACCGCCATGCTCGGCATCGCTGCCGTGCCGGCGAATGCCGCCGACGGCGGCGTCCAGTTGAAGGAGCAATACACCAAGGCGATCGAAGGCAAGACCATCGCTTTCCTGCCGATGACCCTGGGCGCGCCGCTGATGGATACCTGGGAATATGTCATCCGCACCGAGGCCGAGCGCAGCAACATGAAGTACTCGGTCAAGGATCCGGCGTGGAACAGCACGGCGCTGGCCCAGGCTTTCGAGGGCGCAATCGCCGACAAGCCGGACGTGATCATCGTCCAGAACCCGAATGTCCAGCTCCTCGTCAAGCAGATCAAGCAGGCGCAGGAAGCAGGCATCTACGTCATTCAGCTTTCGATGATGTCGAACACGCTGAGCGACGGCTATGTCGGCGGCGACTGGATCGAGCAGGCCGAGGTGACCGGCAAGGATATCGTCAAGCAATGCGGCACCGGCAGCGGCAAGTCCGGCAAGGTCGTCATCCTGCAGGGCGAGCTGACATCGGCGCAGAACGTCTACATGACCAATGCGCTGATGAAGGAATTCGGCAGGGATCCGGCGATCCAGGTCGTGTCCAGCCAGGCGACCAACTGGGACGCCACCAAGGCCTATGACATCACCACCGCGGTGCTGCAGCAGCACCCGGACGTATGCGCGATCTTCGGTCCTTACGACGTCATGACGATCGGCGGCGCGCAGGCTGTCAAGAAGGCCGGCCTCAGCGGCAAGGTGATCGTCTACTCGAACGGCGGCGGCTACAAGGAAGGCTGTGACGCGGTGCGCGCCGGACTGATCGATCGCTACATGGATTGGGACGCCTGGAACCAGGGCCGCGAGGTCATGGTCATGGCGAAGAACCTGTTGATGGCCGGTGAACCTCCGGGCTCGCACAGCGTCGCGTCGTTCTCGTCCTATTTCTGGGTGACCAAGGACAATGTCGACCAGGCGCGTTGCACCGATATTCCCAAGAAGAGCTGACCGCTCGCGATAATGACACGGGCGGCCCCGACGGGCCGCCCGAAGGATCCAAGGGAGGAGGGATCGGGTGGCCGACACCAGCTTCAGGGAGACGTTGATCCGTCTCCGTTACAAATGGTCGTTCCAGCAATTCATCGCCGAGCTGTTGCAGAAGCGCTGGATGGAGCCGGTGGTGCCTTTCACCGCCGCCGTGCTCGTGGTGCTGGCGTTCGCGTTCCTCATCCCCGGCTATCTGACGGTGGGCAACATCGTTTCCACCGGCCGCCAATTCGGTGAATTCGGCTTCGTCGCGATCGCGATCGCTGTCGTCATCGTCTCCGGCGGCATCGACCTTTCGGTCGGCTCAATCTTCGCCATGGCCAACTTCATCGCCCTGATGCTGTTCAACATGTACGAAGTGTCCGCGCCGGTCTCCATCCTGATGACGCTGATGGCCGGCGCGCTGATGGGCGCTGTCAACGGTATCCTGATCGGCTATGTAGGCCTCGGCGCCTTCCTGACGACGCTCGTCACCATGCTGATCTTCCGCGCCATCCTTAACCTGCTGATCCTGCGCTATTCCGTCGAGATGGCGATTTCGATGGGCGACAGCCGCATCTGGGACTGGCTGGGCGGCGGCAGCGTGCTCGGCATTCCTGCCAACATCCTGATCCTGGCGCTGGTCGCCATCGTTGGCCATATCTTCCTCAGCCGTGGACGGCCCGGTTGGTACATCGCCGCCATCGGCGCCAACCGCAAGGCAGCCCGGCACGCCGGCATACCGGTGGAGCGGCATCTGTTCCTGACTTATGTGATCTCCGGCGTGCTGACCGCCCTTGGCGGCGTCTTCTACGCGGCGCGTCTCAACAGTCCGAGTTCGGATACCGGCGTCGGCATGGAGGTGCTGGCGCTGACGGCGGTGGTGCTGGGCGGTGTCAATCTCTCAGGCGGCAAGGGGTCGATCGGGCAGTCGCTGATCGGCGCCACGATCGTCCTCGTTCTGATCAACGGCCTAGTGCGCTTTGGCCTGGTCGGCGGCGCCACCTCCGCCTTCCTCGGCTTCATGATGCTGCTTGCCGTCGGCATTGACGTCAAATGGGCGCGCAACCGCAACAAGGCGATCGAGAAGATCTATGTCGTGCCCACCTATTTCAAGCTCGGCAAGCGCCATGACATCGCGCCAGAGAGCAGTTCGCCCTATGCGCTCAACAACCGGCTGCGCGACGCCGAGGCGATCGGCCTGGGCAAGCTCGACGGACCGGAAGACGTGATCTTCGACAGGGAGGGCAAGCTCTACTGCGGCACGCGAGAAGGGTTCATCTGGCGGTTCAGCGGCAAGGACCTGCAGACGCAGGAGGTTTTCGCCCGCACCGGCGGCCGACCGCTCGGCATGGCCTTCGACCGCGACGGGAACCTGATCATCTGCGTGGCCGGCATGGGCGTCTATGGCGTGCGTCCGGACCGTTCAGTCTACAAGCTGACCGATGAGACGACGCGTACCTTCGGCAAGGTAATCGACGACTCCCGCCTGGTGCTGGCCGACGACCTCGACATCGCGCCGGACGGCAAGATCTATTTCAGCGAGGCGACGCTGCGCTACACAGCCCACACCTGGGCCACCGACGCGCTGGAGGGACGCGGCAACGGCCGCATCATCGTCTACGACCCCGCAACCAGGAAAACCAGGACGCTGCTGCAAAACCAGATTTTCCCGAACGGCGTCTGCGTCGCCCATGACGGTCAGTCGGTGCTTTTCGCGCTGACATGGGCATGCCGCATCGAGCGCTACTGGATAGCCGGCCCCAAGGCCGGCAAACTGGAGACATTGATCGCCGACCTGCCCGGCATGCCCGACAACATCAACCGCGCCTCCGATGGCTGCTACTGGCTGGCGCTCGTTGGGCTGCGCACGCCGGCCTACGACCTTGCCATGGAGGATCCGGGTTTCCGGACCCGCATGATCAAGCGCATTCCCAACGACGAATGGCTCTATCCCAACATCAACAATGGCTGCGTGGTGAAGTTCGACGAGCACGGCACCATCCTCGAAACACTGGGCGACATCGGCGGCAAATCCCATCCGTCGGTCACTTCGATGCGCGAGGAGCGCGGCTACCTCTATATCGGCGGGCTTTCCAATGACCGTATCGGCCGCGTCAGGCTGAGCGGGGTCGACGAGGGCTGGAACGGTCCGGCTTCCTACTGGGGCAAGCGGCCATGAGCGCAACCGAGGCACACGGAGAACCCCGATGAGCAGCGTGGTCGTTGACATTCTGAAAGAGCTTCTGTTCCGCAACCGGGACCGCCGCGCCAACCCGGTGCTGGACGGTCCGATGCGGCCGAACTCGGCGCTGGAGGAATGCCCGGTGCTCAGCACCGCCATCACCGAACCCGACGACATCGCCGTGGCGACGGATGGCAGCGCTTATGTGACCGCGGGCCGCAGCGTCTATCGCTTCAACAATGCTGATTTCTCCGATCCGACCGTGGTCGCCGAGTTCGACGGACGGGCTACCGGGGTCGCCGCCCATCCGGCGGGCGGCGTGGCGGTATGCGTGGCCGGGCGGGGCATTGCCCTGGTCGGTGGGCCGGACGAAGGCCGCATGCTGGGCATCGAGGGCCAGGGGGGGTTGAAGTGCCCGACGGCGCTTGTCGTTGGCCCCGAGGGTGACATCTACGTCTGTGACGGTTCGCGCGACAACACGCCTGACCGCTGGGCCTATGACCTCATGCAGAAGCGTCGATCCGGCCGCGTGTTGCGGATCGGCGCCGGCGGCGGGCAGGTCGACGTGATCGCCGCCGGGCTCGGCTACCCGAACGGGATATGCGTGGCGCTCGACGGCTCCTCGCTGATCGTATCCGAAGCCTGGACGCATGACCTGCTCAGACTGCCTCTGGGGCCAGCCGCCGCGAAGCATCGTCCGGTGGCGGTGCAGCAGAACCTGCCCGGCTATCCTGCCCGGATCGTTCCTTATGGGACCGGCTACTGCCTCACCATGTTCGCCTTGCGCACGCAATTGGTCGATTTCGTGCTGACCGAGGATTCCTACCGGCGCAAGATGATCGAGCGGATCGAGCCGGCATTCTGGATCGCGCCAGCGTTGCGATCGGAGGGGCACTACCTGGAACCGGTCCAGGGCGGTGGGCTGAAGAAACACGGCAGCCTTAAGGCGTGGGCGCCGCCGCGCTCTTATGGATTGATCATCTTCCTCGACGATGAGCTCGAGCCGGAATCCAGCCTGCACAGCCGCGTCGGCGGGACGTGTCATGGTATCACCGGCGTGGCGACCAACGGGCCCGAGGTGTTCGTCGCGTCCAAGGGCAATAGCAAGATCATGCAGGTGACCGCGAGGCTGACGCAATGACCACGGAGAACTGCGAAGAGCCGATGCTGCGTGTTCTCAAGGGAACCAAGGTTTACGGCGGGGCGCGGGCCATCAGCGGCGTCGACTTCGATATAGGCCGGGGCGAGATCCATGGACTTGTCGGCGAGAACGGCGCCGGCAAGTCGACGCTGTGCAAGGCGCTGGCAGGAGCAATCTCGCTGTCGTCCGGCGACATCCTGCTCGACGGCCAGAAACAATCCTTCGCCACGCCGGCGGACGCGCTGCGCGCCGGCATCGTCATGGTTTACCAGGAGACCAGCCTGATCCCGACCATGACGGTGGCGCAAAACATCATCCTCGGCCGGGAGAAATATATGACCCGCCTGCGCGGCATGTACATCGCTGCTCAGCAACTGCTTCAGTCGATGAATTTCCATGTCGACCCGACCGCCATGGTGTCCACGCTGGGCGCGGCACAGAAGCAGATGGTCGAGATCGCGCGTGCCGTGCATCACCGGGCGCGCCTGATCATCTTCGACGAGCCGACCGCGACACTGACGCCCGAGGAGAAGCTGCATTTCTTCGATCTGATCCGCCGGCTCAAGGCGGAAGGGGTTGCCATCATCTTCATCTCGCACGCGCTGGAAGAGGCACTGGAACTGACCGATCGGGTCACCGTGCTGCGCGACGGCGAGCGCGTCCATTCCGGCCCGACGACCGAACTCAGCCGCGAAATCCTGGTCAAGCACATGGTCGGACGAGACCTGTCGCAGACCTACTATGCCGATGCCCGCAAGCCGCGGGCGCATGGCACCCGCAAGAAGAAGGTGCTGTCGGTCCAGAACGTCATCATGGGCAAGATGGTCCGCAACATGTCGTTCTCGGTCTATGCCGGCGAGATCACCGGCATCTCCGGCTTGATCGGCTCGGGGCGCACCGAGATCGCCAAGGTCGTCAGCGGTGTCCTGAAGCGCAATTTCATCTATGGCGGCATGATCTACCTGAACGGCAAGCCGATCCGCTATCGCATACCGCGCCAGGCTGTCGCCGACGGCATCGTCTACATCACCGAGGACCGCAAGCTGAACGGCTTCTTCGAGACCATGCGCATCGATGAGAACATCTATCTCGGGCGCATCTCCACGCCGGAAGGCCGAACCGTATTTTTGTCGCGCAAGGAGCAGTCCCGCGTCGGCAACGAATGGGTGCAGCGCATGAAGGTCCGGGCCATCAACAGCCGCGCCAAGATCATCGAACTGTCGGGCGGCAACCAGCAGAAGGTGGTCGTGGCGAAGTCGCTGGTGCAGAACCCAAAGGTCGTGTTCTTCGACGAGCCGACACGCGGCGTCGACGTCGGCGCAATCCAGGAGATCCACGACTTCATCCGCTCGCTGGCGGCACAAGGTATCGCGGTGGTGGTCATCTCCTCCTACCTGCCCGAAATACTCAGCCTTTCCGACCGCATCCTGGTGGCCCGCCAGGGCCGCATCGTCGAGGAATTCTCCTCGGCCGAGGCGACGGAAGAAAAGATCATGTATGCGGCGATCCATTGAGGCCAGGGATGATGACGATCCAGCAACTGTTCTCGCTTGAAGGCAAGGTAGCGCTGATCACCGGCGGCGGACGCGGCATCGGCAAGGAGACGGGGCTGCTTCTTGCCAACGCCGGCGCCGGCGTAGCCGTGCTCGATCGCGACGGCGAAGCCTCGGCCGACGCGACTGCCGCGATCGCCGCGCAGGGAGGCAATGCGCTGGAGCTGGTGGCGGACATCTCAAGCCCGAATCAGGTCTCGCAGGCCTTCGGCGCCGCCGTGGCGCATTTCGGACGGTTGGATATCCTGGTCAACAATGCCGCCCTGGTGCGCCGGACGCCGGCCTTGGAAACCAGCATGGAGGTTTGGCGCGAGGTCATGGAGGTCAATCTCAACGCCGCTTTCAACTGCTCCTGCAGGGCTGCGGAGGAGATGACCAAGGCCGGCGGCGGCGCCATCGTCAACATCGCTTCGATCATGGGCGCCTCCGGCGGGGGCATCTATCCGATCGCCTCCTACCATGCCAGCAAGGGCGGGCTCATCAACCTGACCCGCGGCCTCGCGGTCGAATGGGCGCCACGCGGTATCCGTGTGAATGCCATCGCTCCGACCTGGGTCCGGACGGAGTTCACCAAGGCCTTGCTTGACGACCCGCAGATGTCGAAGACATTGCTGGACCTGATGCCGATGCGCGCTTTCGCCGACACGGCTGATGTGGCGGCGGCGGTTCTGTATCTGGCGTCACCGGCTGCCAAGATCGTCACCGGCCATGTCCTGGCGGTTGACGGTGGCTATCTTGCCCGTTGAGTTCCCGATCACAAACTGTCGATGCTGATCGTTAGCGCGGGCGATTCGAGCTGTGGCACGCTGGCCCCTGCGGGTCCGGGCCCAGCAACATGCGAACAGCTCTGCCATTCTTGAGGGCGCGCCGGGTCAAGAGCGCATCGGCAATTCAATTGGTCTTCAGCGGACCCGCCCGGTTTTCGGCGATCCACCGCGCGGCCAGCACCAGCGCCCCCATGCTGAAATCCTTGCCGTGCTTGGCAACCATCTCTTCCGACAATTTGGCAAGGCGTTCGAAAAAGGCGTCCTTGCTCTTTTCCTCTGCAGTGAGCTCGGTTTGCATTCCATCCTCCTGTTGTCGGGCTTCGCCCTGGCTATTTGAAAAGCATTGCCGGGAAGGTGACGATCGCAGCAGTTCCATCCACCATGCCCACAGCCAAGTGCTGTCCATCGCCGGACCAGGCCAGCGCTGTGATCGCGCTGCCTGAAAATTTCACGACGAGCTCGTCACGCGAGCCGATCTGGGCGACTGTGATGCGGCCGTTGGCGTAGCCGGCGGCGATAAGGCTTCTCACCGGATGCGCCGCCATTGTTTCAACTGGAACAGGTGCCGCACGACCCGTTTCCAGCGCGCCGGAAGCCGCATGCTCAAATGGCGGGACAGCCATTGACCAGCCAGCAATACGGAATGCGCCCGATGCAAACAGCGTGTTCTCTTGCGTGCTCCAGCACACGGTCCGGACCGGCGAAGGAAATCCGCCGACTACGCCCGATCGGCCATCTGCCAGGCGCACAAGGCCAAAACCTCCTGTCTCAAGTCCGCAGGCCAGCCATGAGCCGTCGTAGCTCCAGCGGATGGAAGCCGGGCGTGAGGGAGTGGAAAATTCGTTGATGAGCTCGGGACCGCCGTCGACCGCCCAGATCGACAGCCCGTTGCCGGAATCGAACGCGAGCCACTTCGCGTCCGGCGAGAACGCGATGGCGTGCGTCGATGAGGACGCTGCCTGGCGCAGCCGTACCACTTCATCGTTGGCGCTCGCCAGGAACACATCATGTCCATCGCTGAAGGCCGTCATGGCTTTCGGGGCACCATGGGCGATAGCGAGGATCGGTCCGTCGATCTTGATCGGCGTTGGCGCAATCGCACCGTCGGATGCCAAATGCGTGGCTTCACCCGCACTCGTGCCGACGAGGAAGCCAGAACTGCGATAAGCGACGATCGGGACATCGCCGTCCCCAAGCGATGCGGAGGCGATCAAAGGTGCGGGCGGCTTCTCGCGGGGCCGGATCGTCGTCTGTCCGAGATCGCCGCTGACCCGGATCCTTGCCTCCGGCGGTTCCTGATCCGCCACCTTGCCGATTGCGACGGATCCGTCCACGGATGTGAATGCGATGGCGGAGCCATCGGCGCTGAAGCATACATCGGCAACCGCGGCCGGGCGCCGCCAGCTTCGTGCCAGCAGGTCGAACAGCGCCAGGTTCTGCGTCGTTTGCTGGTTCACGGCTTGTCTCCCCTAATGGCGCTCGTTGCTTCGGCAAGCGCGCGGTCGACATCCGCGACCTTGCCTTCGATTGCCAAGATGCGTTCCTCGCTTTCGATGCATGCCTGCCTCATGGCCTCGGCACTCGCTTCAGCGTCATGCAAATCCCGCACCAGTTCAGCGCCGCCGCCATGCTTCCCGATTTCGAGCTCCAGGCGCAGCACCTCGATCTGGATGCCGGAGAGCTTTTGATTGAGCCGCTGCGCTTCGGCGGTGAGCGCCGAGACTTCGGCGACCAGAGCCAATCGTTGAGCGACCAGCACGGCCAGCCCAGCGTCGTGTCTCTTGCCGCCGCTCATCACTTTTTCTCGGCTGGTTTTTCGAAAGCGGACAGCAATCCCGGCAGGCCGTCTACCTGTTTCTGGAACTGCTTTTCGGCGGTTTCGATATGGCTCTTGAGTTGATCCCATATGTCGACGCGGATCATGGACGTGGTGTCGCCGGTAAGATGCTCGATCTCGGCGATGCGAAACTGGCGCGATAGCGATACCCCGGAAAACACGAAGTCGCGCAACAGGATCGCGTGGCTTTCAACGAACAGATGGATCATCGGATGCGTCTCCGTGGTGACGCCGCCGACGGCAAGCTCGGCCCGGATGAAATCCTGGAAATGGCTTTGCAGACGGTGCTGGCTCTCACCCATGAATCGCATGACGAAAACGAGGTCACTCGGCATCAGCCTGACGAGTTCGGCGGTCACGTCGTCCGGTTGGCTTGGACGGGGAAGGCCGGGGCTGTCATTGTTGCCTGGCATTGTCTTTCTCGGCATTGCCTCCCGCTCGAGATGGTCATCAAATCGAGATCGGTATCAAATAGTGTATGAAATAATCGAAATGAATAGGTGCGGACTATTTTATTCGTACCGCCTTTTCTAAGATTATATATTGCAGTGCACAAAATATCACAAATATTACATATGTAATGTACAGATGTAAAATATCGTTACAATCATCTGGATGTTCGCCGGAGACAGCCACGACGGTCTCCGCCCAGGCGCTGCTCATAGGCCCGATTTTCAAACTGGCACGGCGCTTGCTTTACCTATTTGCATAAGAAGCCCATCACGTTCCGACGCGGTGCCAAAAGAACGAAGGACCGGAGGAAGCCGCAGCACACGCGCTTCGATACGCCCATCGCAAGATGCGACTGGGGTGTCGCAGCGCTCCGCAGTCCACCTCGAGAACCTTTGCCGCGATCCACTTGAATGGCTGGACCCTGTGTCGCGCCTGACGGCGCAACCGTTGTCATGCCGTTCGCAAACTCACCGGCGGCGTTGTGTGCCGTCTCATGCCTGGATCGAGGGATCCATGGCTCAACCTGGTGGAGGCTTATGACGATGTCGTCGTTGACACTTAACAAGATTACCTCGCAGCGCGGTATTTCCGTGGGCGAGGCGACCAAGAAGATTTCCGACCTCGGTTGGAACCCGACCTATGTCCAGGAAGCGATGACGTTTCCGACCGACTACAAGATCGCCAAGGCGCCGCGCGATCCGATGAAGCAGGTGCTGCGCTCCTATTTCCCCATGCAGGAGGAAAAGGACAATCGCGTCTACGGCGCGCTCGACGCCGCTCTTCGCGGCGACATGTTCCGCAATGTCGAGCCGCGCTGGGTGGAGTGGATGAAGCTCTTCCTCGCCATCATTCCCTTCCCGGAGATATCCGCCGCCCGCTCGATGGCGATGGTGGCGCGGCTGGCGCCCGGCGAGGATCTCAGGACCGGCTTCACCATGCAGATGGTCGACGAGTTCCGCCACTCGACCATCCAGATGAATCTGAAGAAATGGTACATGGAAAACTACATCGACCCGGCAGGGTTCGATATCACCGAGGAAGCCTTCGGCAAGTGCTACGCGACCACGATCGGCCGCCAGTTCGGTGAAGGCTTCATCACCGGCGACACGATGACGGCCGCCTGCATGTACCTGACCGTCGTCGCCGAGACGGCGTTCACCAACACGCTCTTCGTCGCCATGCCTTCGGAAGCCGCGCGCAACGGCGACTATGCGCTGCCGACCGTGTTCCTCTCGGTGCAGTCCGACGAGAGCCGCCACATCGGCAACGGTCACTCGCTGCTGATGGCCGCGCTGAAGGAGCCGGAGAACCACCTGCTGCTCGAGCGCGACATGCGCTACGCCTTCTGGCAGAACCACGCCATCGTCGACGCCGCGATCGGCACCTTCATCGAATACGGCACCACCAACCGCGACAAGAACAAGGAGTCCTACGCGGAAATGTGGCACCGCTGGATCTACGAGGACTACTACCGCACCTACATGCTGCCGCTCGAGAAATACGGCATCAAGATCCATCACGACGACGTCCATGCCGCCTGGGAGCGCATCACCAAGAAGAACTACGTCCACAAGGTCGGCCAGTTCTTCGCTGTCGGCTGGCCGGTCAACTTCTGGCGCATCGAGGCGCAGACCGACAAGGACTTCGAGTGGTTCGAGCACAAATACCCAGGCTGGTACGCAGAGTTCGGCGACTTCTGGAAATGGTACGCCAAGCTCAGCCACAAGGGCGAGAAGGTGCTCTTGTTCAACAGCGATGTCGGCTACGTCTATCCGCACCGCTGCTGGTCCTGCCTGGTGCCTTGCCTGATCCGCGAGGACATGGTGGTCGACGAGATCGACGGGCAGCTGCACACCTTCGCCCACGAACTCGACCGCTGGACCGCTGTCGAAGCCTTCGCCGATGAGTATCAGGGCCGTCCGACGCCCGCGATGGGCCGCTTCAGCGGCAAGCGCGAGTGGGAGACGCTCTATGACGGCTGGGATCTCGCCGATGCGATCAAGGATCTCAACTTTGTCCGTTCCGACGGCAAGACACTGATCCCGCAGCCGCACCTGCGCTTCGGCGCCGACGAGCAGTGGACGCTCGACGACGTGCGCGGCAACATCCTCGGATCGCCGCTCAATGCGCTCCGCGGCATGTCGCCGGCCGATCGGGAGAAGCATCTGGCCGAGTATCGGGCAGGCTTCACCATCACGCCCATCAACTGACCATCCGAGCGCGGGGGCCGGGGTTTCCGACCCCCGCGACATTCCAGAGGAAGGCCATCTCCTGTCCTGCGGACGGGCCGGAGAGGAATTGGGAGGTTATCGATGACTGGTGCTCACACGGTGCGCCTGGAGCCGGTCGGCGTCGAGTTCGAGGTCGAACACGGCGAGACGGTCCTGAACGCGGCTTTCCGCCAGGGCATCGCGCTGCCGCATGGCTGCAAGGAAGGGCAATGCTCGGCCTGCAAATGCGTGCTGCTCGAAGGCGAAGTCGACATGCTTAAATACTCGACCTTCGCGCTCAACGACACGGAGAAGGAGAGCGGCCACGTCTTGTTGTGCCGGTCGATCGCCTATTCCGACATGCAGGTCGAGCTCCTCAATTACGACGAGGAGGTTCTGGCGAAATCAATCGCGGTGAAGACGTTCAAGGGCCGGATTTCGAAGTTCGAGCATCTTACCCACGACATCCGCGGCATCGAGATCGAGCTCGGCTCGCCGATAAAATTCTGGGCTGGCCAATATGTCGACATCACGGTCACCACGCAAAAAGGGGAGACGATTACGCGCTCGTTCTCCATGGCAAATACGCCGGACGAAACCCAAAAGCTCTCCTTCATCATCAAGAAATACCCCGAAGGAAAGTTCTCCGGAGAGCTCGATTCCGGAGGTATCCGCGTCGGAGCCGAGGTCAGTGTCGCCGGGCCCTATGGAACCTGCTTCCGGCGGGAAGGACGGCAAGGCCCCCTGATCCTGGTCGGCGCCGGCTCCGGCATGTCGCCGGTATGGTCGATCCTCAACGATCACCTGAAGAGCGGCGAGAAGCGGGACGTCTACTTCTTCTACGGCGCGCGGACCCCTACCGATCTGTTCTATCTCGACAGGATCGCCGAGCTTGCCGGCCGCCACCCGGAGCTGAATTTCATCCCGGTGCTGTCGCATGTGAATGGCGAGGCGTGGGACGGCGAGCGCGGCTTCGTCCACCAGGGCGTCGACGCCAAGCTCAAGCAGCTCGCGGTCGACGGGCAGGGCGACGTCTATGCCTGTGGTCCGCCGCCCATGATCGATGCGCTGCAGCCCGTGCTGTTCATGAACGGCTTCGAGACCGAACGCATCTTCTTCGACCGGTTCACCACATCGTCCAACGCCGTCCCGGCCCATTGAGGCGGGCCGGGGCGACAACATCAGAGCAACTGCAACAAAGGGAGTGAAGACAATGGTAGCAACGTCGAGTTCAGTAGGTTCGGGAGCCGCGGGAGCCGCGATCTTCGCCGATTCGGACAGCCGCAAATATCGGTACTTCGAGCCGAGAGGCCAGCGCGCCACACACTATGAGGATGTCACGGTCGACGTGCAGCCCGACCCCGAGCGCTACCTGATCCAGGACTGGATCATCTCGTTCTCGAACGGCAAGGGCGCCTACATCAAGGACAACACTGCCGCCAGAAGCTCGAACTGGCATGCTTTCCGGGCTCCCGACCAGGAGTGGGAACGCACGCATTACCAGCGCCAGTCGAAGATCGAGACGATGGTGCAGAGCGTCATCACCAATGCCCGCCGCGCCGGCGCGCCGAAGACCTTCGACAAGGTCTGGGCCAAGCTGCTGCAGGCGCATCTCGGAGCTTGGAAGCATGCCGAGTTCGGCCTCGGCACGTCGCTCATGCAGGCGCAGCGCTACGGCTACACGCAGATGATCAACAATGCGACGCTGACCAACTCCTCCTACAAGCTGCGGCTCGCCCAGGACATCACGCTCTATCTCGCCGAGATCGGCATGGACATCGCCGGCTGGGACGACGAGCTCGGCAAGAAGCATTGGCTCGAGGACGGCGTGTGGCAGAGCACCCGCGAGGCGGTCGAGACCATCATGGGCACGACCGACTATCTGGAACAGTACTTCGCCATCAATATCGTGTTCGAGCCGCTGGTCGGCGAGTTGTTCCGCTCCGGTTTCCTGATGCAGGCGGCGGCGGCCAACCACGACTTCATCACGCCGCCGGTGATTTCGGCGGCTGAAGCCGACTACGAGCGCAACCTCGCCAACACCATCGACCTGGCCTACCTGCTCGCCCACGACGAGAAGCATGGCGCGGCAAACAGGAAGCTCTTCCAGGGCTGGGTGAACAAGCATGGCGCGCTTGCCGACAAGGCAGCCGCCGGCCTCCAGCCGATCTGGTCGATGCCGCATTCCAAGCCGGTTTCCTTCACCGACGTTCGCGCCCAATCCGAGGAACGGATCGGCCGGATCCTCGGCGAACTCGGCCTCAAGCGCTGAACAGGGGAGAAAAGATCATGTCAGTAGCAGCACGCGACGCCTCGCAGTCCAACATCTTCAAGTCGATGAAGGACATCACCTTTGAACAGACGATTTCGCACCAGTGCGGCGTCACCATGAACGACTCGGTCGAGGCACGCGCCATCGCCGAATTCATGGGCAAGAAGCCCGGGGTCATCGTCACCTACCAGCCGGCCATGATCCGCATCGACGGCGACGGCAAGCTGATCTTCAAGATGGACGAGATCAGCGAATATCTCGGCCGCGACATGACCGCCGAGATCTTCGAGGTCAACACCTCCACCCACTACGGCCGCATGGTGCGCGTCGACGACAACACCGTGATCCTGTTCGGGAACATGGACGAGGTCTTCGAATACATCTGACCAAGTCCAAGGACCCGGCGCGCCGCTCGGACGCGGCGCGCCGGCCCCCGTCAACACGACGCCCTATCAACATGACGACTGCGGAGGCAAGAAATGTACAGGACACCGGAAGGCAAGGACATCTTCGTGGTCGACGGCCACACCCATTTCTGGGATGGCAGCCCGGAAAACCAGAAGAACATCCACGGCAAGCAGTTCATTGACTGCTTTTATGCCTATCACACGGGCTTGAGCCCGAAGGAACAGCTCTGGGAGAAGGGCAAGTTCGAGAAATACAGCGCCGACGATCTCTACCGCGACCTGTTCATCGACGGCCCGGACGACGTGGCGATCGTCCAGTCGACCTATCTGAAGGATTTCTACAAGAACGGCTTCAACACGATCGAGCGCAATGCCGAGGTCGCCAAGCGCTATCCCGAGCGCTTCATCGTCAACGGCGCCTTCGATCCGCGCGACGGCGAGAAGGCGCTGGAATATATCCACTTCCTCAAGGAGACCTACGACGTCAAGGGCGTGAAGATGTACACGGCCGAATGGAATGGCGCCTCCAAGGGCTGGAAGCTCACCGACCCCGATGCCTACAAATGCTTCGAGCTGTGCGAAAAGCTCGGCATCAAAAACATCCACGTCCACAAAGGCCCCACGATCATCCCGCTCAGCAAGGACGCGTTCGACGTGCATGACGTCGACCATGCGGCGACGGATTTCCAGGGCCTCAACTGGATCATCGAGCATTGCGGGTTGCCGCGCCTCGACGATTTCTGCTGGATCGCGACGCAGGAAACCAATGTCTATGGCGGCCTGGCGGTGGCGCTTCCCTTCATCCATTCGCGCCCGCGCTATTTCGGCGAGGTCATCGGCGAATTGCTGTTCTGGATAGGGCCGGAGAAGATCCTGTTCGGCTCCGACTACGCGATCTGGACGCCCCGCTGGCTTGTCGAGAAATTCTGGGTCTACCAGATCCCGCAGGACATCGCCGCGGAACGCGGTGTGCAACTGACCGACGAGATCAAGGAGAAGATCCTCGGCCTGAACGCCGCGCGTCTCTACGACCTCGACATCGAAGCCAAGAAGAAGGCGCTCGCAAGCTCGCCCTTCAGCATCGCGGCGGAGTAGAAGCCATGGCAACCGCCAGTGTTTCCGACAGCCGCGAGAAGGAACTCTGGCGGCGCCTTGGCGAGGTCAACGACCCGGAACTCGACGAACCCATTACCGAGATGGGCTTTGTCGAGCGGGCCGAGATGAAGGGTGACGGCAGCGTGGAGGTCGATTTCCGCCTGCCGACCTACTGGTGCTCACCCAACTTCGCCTTCCTCATGCTCGACGGCGTGCGCAAGGCGCTCGACCACCTCTCCTGGTCGCCCGCCTATCGTGTCCGGCTGCACGACCACATGTTCGCCGAAGAGGTCAATCGCGGCATCGAGGAAGGCAAGACGTTCGGCGATATATTTGCTGGACTCGCCGGCGATGAGGATATAGGCGCGCTGCGCGAGACCTTCAGCATGAAGGCTTTCAAGCGGCGTCAGGAAGCTGTGCTGCTCGCCCTGAGAAAGCAAGGGCTGACGGATCGCGAGATCCTCGGCATGGACCTTGCCGCGTATGATGTTGCCCGGCTCGGGTCCGGCGACGCGGCAAGGCAGAAGGCGCGATACCGGACAGCGCTTGTCGAGCGCTTTCCGGCGCGAAGGCAGGGCGACCCCGTCTTCCTCACCTGGGAGGGGCGCCAAATCTCGGCCGAGGCCCTCGATGCCCATCTCGCCGAACTGCGCGCCGTGCGCATCAACATGGAGTTCAACGGCGCGCTTTGCCGTGGGCTCAAGCAGGCAAGATACAAGGAGCTGGACGTGATCGACGGCGAGCCGACACTGGTCGACTTCATCATGGATCGCGTGCCGGAGCGAAGCGCGCCGGCCACCTAATGCATGTCGCCCAAAAGTGCGTAGCGGTTTTGGGAGAACGACATGCATCAAACAAAGACTTAGAGCGCGTCGCCTGAATCCGTTTCTGCGCGACGCGCTCTAAGCAGAACCGAAGCAACGGTCTCCCACGCACGAGGCCCCCAACCAACAACCCGCCCGTAAGGCGGAAGGAGGAGTCATGCCCAAAATTATGCTTCACAATTCCGAGGCCCGCCGCGCGCTGGCCCGTGGTGTCTTTCGGCTCGCCGCGGCCGTCGAGCCTACGCTCGGTCCCAAAGGCATGAATGCCATGATCGACCGGCCGATCGGCACGCCGATGGTGACGCGCGACGGCGTCAGCATCGCCTCCGAGATCGAACTGCACGACCGTTTCGAGAACATGGGCGCGCAGGTTGTCCGCGAAGTGTCGATGCAGACCAACGAGGTCGCCGGCGACGGCACCACGACCGCCATCGTGCTCGCCAATGCGCTGATCCAGGGCGGCATCGAGGCGAATGAGCGCGGCGCAAAATCAGTCGACCTGTGCAAAGGCATCGAGCTCGCCGTAACGGCGGTTGTGGATGCCCTCAAGGCATCGGCCAAGCCCGCCAAGGGCAACGGCATTCTCGCCTCCGTCGCCAATATCGCCGCGACCGACGCCAAGCTCGGCGCGTTGGTGGCGGAAGCGCATCAGCGCGTCGGCGCCGAAGGCGTCATCACCACCGACTTCAGCGTCACCACCGAGACCACGCTCGACGTGGTCGAAGGCATGTCCTTCGACCGCGGCTACCTCTCGCATCACATGGTCACGGACCAGGAGAAGATGGAGGCCGTGCTCGAGCGGCCCTTGATCCTGATGACCGATCTCAAGATCAAGGAGCCGCAATCACTCGAGGCCGCGCGCCGCATCGCCGACGAGGCCGGCCGGCCGCTCTTGATCGTGTCCGAGGAAGTGTCGCCGGAAGTCGTCGTCACGCTGCTCGGCAAGCAGGGGCCAGGCAAATACCTCATCGTGCATCCGCCGGAATACGGCCATTGGCGCAAGGCGATGATGGAGGACCTGGCGATCATCACCGGCGGCAGGGTGATAGCCCGCGATCTCGGCGGCCGCTTGGAGGATATCACGGTCGACGATCTCGGAACCGCTGACCGCGTGAAGACGAGTTCGTCATACACTTCGATCATCCGCGGTGGCGGCAACCATGATGCGATCGCCTCGCGGCGTGCGCAGGTGCAGCGGCAATATGAGGCCGCCCCGCCGAACATCGAGCAGGACAAGCTGCGCGAGCGCCTGGCCAAGCTTTCCGGCGGCACCGCGATCCTCTATGCCGGCGGCGTCACGCCGGTCGAGCAGAAGCGGACGATTCAGCTGATCGAGGATTCGCTGAATGCGGTGCGCGCGGCTTCCGAGGAGGGCGTGGTCGCCGGCGGCGGTTCGGCGCTCGCCCAGATCGCGCCGCTGCTCGACAAGGTGGCGACCGGTGTCGATGGCGACATCGCCGAAGGCGTATGCCTGGTCCGCTCTGTGCTGACGCGGCCGCTGTGGCGCATCGCCGCCAATGCCGGCGCCGATCCCGAGGCCGTGGTGACCGAGGTGACGCGCATCAATGGCGGCTACGGCTACAACGCGTCCGCCGGCAGCTACCAGAACATGTTCGAAGCCGGGATCATCGATCCCGTCCGCGTCACCTATACGGCACTCGCCAACGCGGCGTCCGTGGCGACGCTCATCCTGACCACCGAGACATTGATCGGCGATCTCGCCGAGGACGAGGATCCGACGGCCGGGCCGGCGCTCGGCGGCGGCGCGGAAAAGCTTGGCCGCGCCTGAAACAATTCCCGGAACCGAGAGGACACGACGATGAAAGCTGCTAGACTCTACGAATACGATCCGAAAATGAACGTGAAGCTCAAGATCGAGGATGTCGCCGCGCCGACGATTACCGCACCGGATGAGGTGATCGTGCGCGTCGGCGCCGCCGGGCTGTGCCGCACCGACCTCCATATCATCGAAGGGGTGTGGAAGCCGACGATGGACCCCGACGGCAGCCTGCTGCCCTACATCATGGGGCACGAGAATGCCGGCTGGGTCGAGGAGGTCGGCAGCGGCGTCAGGTCGGTCAAGCGCGGCGATGCCGTGATCTGCCATCCGTTCCGCTCTTGCGGCATCTGCCTCAACTGCCGGCACGGCGAGGATATGTACTGTGACAATGGCCAGTTCCCCGGCCTCGGCATGAATGGCGGCTTCGCCGAGTATTTCATCACCAGCGAGCGCTCGCTGATCAAGCTCAACGCCAACGTCACGCCGATCGAGGTGGCGCCGCTGGCCGATGCCGGCATCACCGCCTACCGGGCCGCCAAGCGAGCGACGAAGCTCCTGCGCCCGGGGAGCTACTGCGTCCTGCTCGGCATCGGCGGGCTGGGCCACATCGCGTTGCAGTCGCTGCACGCGATTTCAGGCTGCCGGATCATCGCCGTCGATCGCGAACCGGCGGCGCGCGTGCTGGCCAAGGATCTCGGCGCCGACTTCGTGCTCGATGGCGGGCCGAACGTCGTCGAGGAGGTCAAGGCGATCACCGGCGGCGGCGCCCATGTGGTTATCGACTTCGTCGGTGAACTCGGCGTCGAGAACATCTGCTGGAAGATGGTCCGCAAGGGCGGCCAGTTGTTCGTCGTAGGTTACGGCGGCGCCGTCAATGTGCCGACCGCGCATCTGGTCATCGAGGAGATCAACATCGGCGGCAGCCTGGTCGGCAACTTCACCGAGCTTGTCGAGCTGATGGAGCTTAACGCCGACGGCAAGGTGAAGATGCACTACACCGAGTACAACCTCGCCAGCATCAACACCGCGCTCGACGACTTCAAGAACCGGCGGTTCACCGGCCGCGGCGTCATCGTTCCCTGAGAAAGTCCTGGACCGGATGCCATGTGGAGAAGCGCCGGCGCGGCGGCGCTGTCGCAACTGTGGCTCTATATCGTTGCCCCTTGCCTTGGTGCTGCCGCAGCCGGACTGGCGCTACGCGTCGGCGTGGTCGGTTCCGGCGAACAGGCGCCGCAGCCTGCCTGATCGGCCGCCGATCCATCATTCTCCGTCGACTGAAATCGTCAATCCCATGGCGCGAATGCCATGGGGTTTTTTTGCGGCCGCTCAGACGAACCCGCGTCGGATGCCGTACTGCTCGAGCTTGCGGTAGAGTGTCGGCCGGGAAATGCCGAGCCTAAGGGCGACTTTGCTCAAGTTCCCGCCCTCTGCGGCAAGCGCGTTCCTGATCGCCTGCCGCTCGGCATCCTCGAATGTGCAAACGGGTGCCTCGAGCATGGCCGCGGGAGTATCGCTGTGCATGGTTGTGCCGCTGCCGTGGCCCGTCGTGATTTCCCGGGGGAGATCCCGGACGTCGATGCTGCTGTCGCGCGCCAGAATATGCAGGCGCTCCATCATGTTTTTCAGTTCACGTACGTTGCCCGGCCAGCGGTAGGCAAGCAGCGCGTCGAGCGCTTGGGTTGAAAATTGCAACGGATTGTTGCCTGCCTTGGCAGCAATCTGGCGGTTGAAATGCTCGACCAGCAACAGCACGTCATCGCCACGTTCGCGCAGGGCAGGGACACGGATCGAAACAGCCCCAATGCGGTAGTAGAGATCGCTGCGGAAGCGCCCGGCCGCGACTTCCTGCTTGAGATCGCGGTTGGTCGAGGCGACCAGGCGGACGTCCACCGGCCGCCCCCTGCTGTCGCCGATGCGATGAACCACACGCTCTTCCAGCACGCGCAGCAAGAACGGCTGGATCTCGAGCGGCAACTCACCAATCTCGTCGAGGCTGAGCACGCCACCATTGGCTTGTTCGAAAACGCCTGCCTTGCCGTCACGTGAGGCACCGGTAAAGGCGCCGGCCACGTGGCCGAACAACTCGCTGCCAAACAACTCCCTGGTGATGGCGCCGCAATTCAACGCGACAAACGGATCGGTGTCGCTGCGCTGGCTGCCAGCATGGACAAGCCGGGCAAACAGCTCTTTGCCTACGCCGGTTTCGCCTTCTATCAGCAACGACGTCACACCGCTCGACCGGGCCACGCGGGAAGCGACGTCGACGGCGGCCAGCAGCTTCTCGCTTTCTCCGACGATCATCGACGTCGCAGCCTGCAGCCGCTTGTCCGCCTCGCGGTTGATCGCCGCCACGCCCGAAACGATTGGCGCTGCCGGGAACACCAGGGCCGCCCCACTTAGGTTTCCGTCCAGCTTCAGCGGTGTGATGTGGCAAGATCTCAGATGCGCCGGGAGTGCCTTGGCGAGATCGGCGTCGGAACCGGACGCCGGCAGGTTCATGAGCCAGCGACCGCGGCCCGGCTCCATCGGGCCGTCCGTCATCTCGGCTGTATCGCCATTGGGCACGTTGTTGCAGAAGATCGCTCGGCCACGGTGGTCGACGATCACCAGCCCGTCTTTTCCGCGGTAACCGGGTGCGGAGGAAATGAAGGCTTCGAGCAGGCGGGTGCGCTGCTGCTGCTGCTGCTCGGCCAGCGCCTTTTCAATCTGCCTGGCAGTGGCGGCGACAAGCGCGGTGTTGTGGGGACGGAAGATCGGCGAATAGCCCGACAGGTCGACGACGCCGACGATCTTCCCGTCCAACGGGTCGCGGATCGGTGCGCCGGCGCAGGTCCAGCCTTTGATACCAGCGCAGAAATGCTCGGCCGCGTGGACGAAGATCGGTTCGCCGGTCCACAGCGCGGTGCCTATGCCGTTGGTTCCGACGGCGCCCTCGTTCCATTTGCCGCCGATGGCGAGATGGATGTCCATGCCGTCATGCAGGGTCTTCTTGTCGCCGATGGCTTCGATCAGCACGCCGTCGCTGTCGGCGAGCACGAGCATCGCTCCCGTCCCTTCCAGCAGTGGGCCGAGAGAGGCGAACGGCCGCCGCGCCGCCGAAAGCAACTCGGCGTTGGCGCGGGTCAGATACTCGATCTCGTCGCGATTGCTGTTGAGCGGCGCTTCGACGCCCTGCGCATTTATCCCGCCAGTAGCGCTGCGGAACCAGGAATCGTGGATCAACGAGCGGACCTGGACCGGATCACGCGCGCATTTCGGAGGATCGGACAGGAAATTTTCCCAGGCGCGCATGGTGGCGCGCTCGTCATAGTCGATGGTGTCCAATACCAGCTGTCCGGCGGCCGTCGGCGCACGCGCCGGAAGCGCTCCGGTCTTCATCTGGTTGATATCGATCCCGCGTTTCATTCAGCCATCACAGAACCTTTGGGGCACGGTATTTCTGTATGCTGTTGTGCTGCAGTCTCGCGAGTTAGGACGCCTGATAATCGGTTCGCAAGATGCGTTAGGCGATGCCGAGTTTCAATCCAATGTCGGCGGCAAGCTGTTCTTCGGTGTAGGAGGCCGCGAGCCGCGACCCGTCCAGGCCGGCAAGCGCTTGTGCGATGATTTCGTCGACCGGCGAGAAGTATCCGTTCTGCTTCGTCGCCAGGACGAAGGCCTGCTCGCCATTCCGGTTGCGGACATCGCCGATATGGTGAAGCTGGCGGCTTGTATTCCGGTCCACTGCGATCACCCTGCCATTGAGGGTGACGCGGATGGATGGTTCTGCCTCGGCGGCGACCGGTGAACCACCGCCGACATGGATGATCAGGCCTTCGGCTTCCGGTTTCTGGCGCGGCTTCCTGGATGCTGAATAGCCGCCGCTGCTGATCTGGTCGGCAAGGCGCACAATCGTCGAGCGGTTCTGTTCGATCAGCCGCCTGACCTGAACGTCCTCGCGCCGGAGGCCATCCCGCTTGGAGATGATTTCGACCATGAATCCTCCCAGATTCACTCGCCTTCTTCGTGCCTGGGTCGCATCTTTTTTCTGACCCCATACGACTTCGGTAAGGCTCGCCATTCGTTTATTGGCTAACACAGAAAATCGTGCAGCAGGTAGCAGGCGGCTGCTACAGGTCGCTCCGGACAGTCGACCATTCCGCCATCGATCCTTGCGAACCTTTCCGGCCGTGAGCCCGGTACGAACAGCGGCACGACAGGCGTCATCAACTCACCATTGGGCCGTGGCCTTGACCGTCACATGTCCATCGGATGCCCGCACCTCCATTTCCATCTCGCCCTTTCCACGAGCCGTTCCGCTCAGGAGCAAGGTCTGCGGGCCGATCGCGGGACGCATGCCGCGAAAGGAGAAGCGGCGTGGCGCTTGCCCGGCAATGACCGCGGCGAAGTTCATCAGCAATGTCGCCTGAAGCGGCCCGTGGATGACAAGTCCGGGGTAATGCTCGACATTTGTGGCGTAGGGCGCGTCGTAGTGGATGCGATGCCCGTTGAATGTCAGCGCGGAGTACCGAAAAAGCAGAACCGGATCGACGTCGACGATCCGTTCATGCGATGCGGGCGACCTTGGATCCGGCAGCGTCAGGGGCGCAATGCCAGCTTCCGCAGGGCGATAGACAATGATCTGGTCTTCCTCGACGACAGGGCCGGCGGCATTGGAGATATCGTGACGGACAGTGACGAAGGTAAGCCGGCCGGTGCGCCCTTGTTTTTCCTCGACGACGCCTAGCGTCGAGTGGCGACGGATCGTGTCGCCGCTGCGGATCGGCGCCAGAAAACGGATGTCGCTGCCCGCCCACATGCGGCGCGGAAGCGGCAACGGCGGCAGGAACCCGCCCTTGGCGGCATGTCCGTCCGGGCCCAGTTCACTTGCGTCGGCAATGTCGGGCGTCAGGCACCAGTGCAGGCCGGGCGGGGCCTCGTCGCGGCGCGCCGCGTGAGGGCCAAGCATTGCCTCGAAGCTGGCGACAAGGCGAGGGGTCACGATGTCGTCGACCTCGCGGGTGCGCCCGACCCATTTCTGCAGCGTCGCGCTCGCATCGAGGCTCATTTGACGCTCTCCTCACACCGTGAATTCGGACCGGATCCGATCGGAGTCGGCGCCAAGGGCGGGAACTACAGGGGTTTTGCCGAGGCCTATGGGGCGGCCTGCGGGCATCGGCACGGCGATCCGTTTGCCGTCCGGCAACTCGACCTCCATCCGGCGCAAGGCCCTGTGGCGCGAAAGATCGCGCATCTCGCTGACCCGGCCCCAGGCGATCTGGGCCTCGTCAAGGCGTCGAATGGCTTCCTCGCAGTCGATCGCTGCGAAAAGCGGTTCGATCTCGGCATCCAGCGCGGTGCGATTGGCCACCCGCCAGGCATTGGTGGCGAAGCGTTCGTCGGCAAACAAATCCTGCCTCCGCAGCACCACCTCGCAGAAGCGCTTCCATTCGCTGTTCTGCTGGATAGAGACCACCACGGCGCCATCGCGGCAGGCATAGGGTCGGTAGGGATAGATCGAGGCATGCGCCAGCCCGTAGCGGCCGGTCTCGCGTCCGGCATATTCGTTATGCAGCAGCGGCACCGCCATCCAGTCGGCCATGCCATCAAACATGGCGATCTCGACGATGCGGCCGCGGCCAGTCTTGCCGCGCGCCAGCAGCGCCTCAAGTATCGCCGCGTGCGCGTTCATTCCTGTCGCGATGTCGGCGGCCGACACGCCGATCTTGCAAGGCGTCTCGGCGGTGCCGGTCACCGCGCAGATGCCGCTTTCCGCCTGCACCAGCATGTCGTAGGCGCGCATCGACGCGTAGGGTGTGTCCTGCCCGTAGCCGACGATGTTGACGGCGATCAGCCGGGGAAACTTCCGTGCAATCACATCGCAAGAGAGACCGAGCCTGTCGATCGCGCCCGGTGCGAGGTTCTGCACGAGGACATCCGCCCGGGCGACCATCCGGTGCAACAAAGCGAGGTCTTCCTCAGCCTTGAGGTCGAGCGCCACGCTCTGCTTGCCGCGGTTCAGCCAGACAAAATAGGCCGACATACCTTCGACGGTGGAATCGTAGTGGCGCGCGGTCTCGCCTTCGAGGCGTTCGATCTTCACGACGCGGGCACCGGCATCGGCGAGGCGGACCGTGCATAAGGGAGCGGCGACCGCCTGCTCGATCGAAACGACGAACAGGCCCTCGAGCGGGCGGGCGGCGTCAGACATTACGCTGCACTCCAGAGCGGGCGAGCACGCCGGGCTTGAGCCGCTCGTTCTTGCCGTAATCTTCAGCCGGGTGGAAGAACAGGCGCGGCGTTTCGTCGATGTCCTCGAGCCTTTTGCGATAGGCCTCCAGATAGGCCTTGCGGCCGTCGTCGCCGACGCGGCCAGGCATGTAGGCGACGAAAGGCGGCAGCACATCGAAGCCGGCATAGCGAAGCAGGCCGTTGTGGATCGGCCACAACACCGTGAGGATGTCGCCGTCGATACCGTCGGGCGCATAGGTGTCGGCCGAGGTGCCCGTAGTGGCGGCCACCATGGCGAGCTTCCCCTTGAACATGCCGGTGTCGTATTTGCGGCCCGGCAAATAGGCAAAGCCACGCGCGAAGACCCGGTCGGCCCACCCCTTCAGCATCGCTGGCATTCCGAACCACCAGACGGGAAACTGGAAGATCACGAAGTCCGCCCGTTTCAGCTTTTCGACCTCGGCATTGATGTCACCCGCCAGCCGACCCGTCTCATAGGCGGCGGTCTGCTCGCGCTGCAGGCTGAAGAAATCCGGATCGTTGCGTTCGCCGGTCATGTCGCCTGGCCCGGCGACCGGGCTGAAGTCCATCGCATAAAGGTCGCTGAGCACCACACTGTGGCCAGCCCGCGTCAGGGTCTCGAAGGCGAGGTCCTTCATGGCGCCGTTGAAGGACTTCGGTTCCGGATGTGCATAGACGAGGAGGACGTTCACAGCGACCACTCCTAATAGGAACGCGGCAGTCCGAGGACGTGCTCGGACAGGAACGACAGGATGAGGTTGGTGGAGATCGGCGCCACCTGATAGAGACGCGTCTCGCGGAACTTGCGCTCGACGTCGTATTCCTCGGCGAAGCCGAATCCGCCATGCGTCTGGATGCAGACATTGGCGGCCTCGTTGGAGGCATCCGCCGCCAGCATCTTGGCCATATTCGCCTCGGCGCCGGGGTTCTTGCCGGCCTCGTAAAGAGCCAGCGCCTCGCGCACCATAAGTTCTGCCGCGCGCATGTTGGCGTAGGCTCTGGCGATGGGAAACTGGATGCCCTGGTTCTGGCCGATCGCGCGGCCGAACACATGCCGTTCCTTGGCATAGGCGCTTGCCTTGTCGATGAACCATTTGGCATCGCCGACGCATTCGGAAGCGATCAGGATTCGCTCGGCATTCATGCCGGACAGGATGTAACGGAAGCCCTTGCCCTCTTCGCCGATCAGGTTTTCGGCCGGCACGCGCAAGTCGTCGAAGAAGATCTCGGTGGTGGCATGGTTCATCATCGTGCGGATCGGCCGGATGGTTAGGCCGTTGCCAAGCGCCTGGCCCATGTCGACGATCAAGACGGAAAGTCCGTCGGTCTTCCTCATGCCATCGGTCAGCGGCGCGGTGCGCGCCAGAAGCAGCATCAGATCGGAATATTCGGCGCGGCTGGTCCAGATCTTCTGGCCCTTGACCACGAAATGGTCGCCGTCGAGCCGGGCGGTGGTCTTCAGCGCGCCGGTGTCGGTGCCGCTGGTCGGTTCCGTGACGCCGAATGCCTGTAGGCGCAATTCCCCGGTGGCGATCTTCGGCAAATAGCGCTGCTTCTGTGCCGCCGAGCCGTGGCGAAGCAGCGTGCCCATCGTGTACATCTGCGCATGGCAGGCGCCGCCGTTGCAGCCGGCGCGCTGGATCTCCTCCAGCACGGCAGCGGCGGCCGAAAGCGGCAGGCCGGAGCCGCCATACTCCTCGGGGATCAGGATCGAGAGCCAGCCCGCTTCCGTCAGGGCTTCGACGAATTCGCGGGGGTAGGCCATATCCCTGTCGAGGGCGCGCCAATACTCGCCGGGAAAGCGCGCGCAGAGCTTTGCGACAGCTTCCCGAATGTCCTGATAGTGTTCCATGAATTGCCGGGCCTTTCGTCTCGCTCAGGCGTCCAGTATCACGCCGGCACATCTCGACAGCAACGCAAGGCAGGCATGATCAGCTATGCCGAAATTGAAACCCTTACGGCGCCGAACCGAGAAGCTGGCCGACCCACACGGCCCGCTCGACAAGATCCCGGGCGGTATCTTCTATCGCCTGGCCGGCAAAGCGCGCCAGCCGCGAGGCCGGCCGGTCGGCCGGATAGGCAAGAATGAGGCGGCGCACGGGCACGGGATCGATCAACGGCGCGGCCGTGAGCAGGCCGGCGGCGACATCGGCATGGATGGGCGCGAGCGGCAGGATCGTCCAGCCATGGCCGTTGCGCACGAGGTCCTTCAGCACCGAATAGGTATCCGCCTCGACGCCGACATCGAGCGTGATGCCGGTCTCGGCGGCGCAGCGTTCGACGATGATGCGCAGCCCGTGCTTCACGCTCGGCAGCAACAGTCTTTTCCCGGCGAGCGAGGTGAACGGCATGGCGCGCACGGTCGAGAAGCCGGCGGCGGGCGGGCCGATCAGAAAGAGGTTTTCCAGCAGCAGCGGGCGCGTGCGAAGCGATCTCGCCATGCGCGGATCGTAGAGCACCGCGACGTCTATTTCGCCCCGATGCAGCCAATCGAGCAAATAGCCGGTATAGGCGCTGACAAGCCTGAGCTTCGCCTTGGGATGGGCTTTGCCGAAAGCCGCTGCCAGCGGCAGCGAGATGATGTCGGCCACCGTGGGCGGCAAGCCGATGGCAACCTCGCCTGTGAGCGGCGCATCGGCGGGCGTGGCGGTCGCGCGGATCTCGTCGATCTCGGCGAGGACGCGCACGGCGTGAGCCAGCACCTCCTTGCCTTGTTCGGACAGCACCATGCCGCGCCCATGACGCAGGAACAGGGCAAAGCCCAACTCCTCCTCCAGCATGCGTATCTGGCGGCTCAGCGCCGGCTGCGCGATGTGCAGCCGGTCGGCGGCCTTGCTGAGGCTGCCGAGCTCGGCGACATGGATCAGGGTGCGCAGCTGCGATAGCTCCATAAGCTATCTAATATCATTATATCTGATCACAAGAAATAGACGAAGATTGGATCGGAGAGCTGAAGTAGTCTTATGTCAAATCCAATCCTCGGGGGTCCAAGGTGACGGCGAGCAGCCTACAAGCGAAACACCCGGAGGCGGTTGCCTCTGCGGCTCTTCCGGCGGCATCTGAAACGCAGTGGCCGGATCAGGTCTATGACGCACTCAAGGCCGCCGGCATCAACCAGATGTCCTATGTGCCGGATGCCGGCCATACCACACTGATCCGCCGCTTCGGCGCCGATTCCGAGGTCGTCACCAACGTGCTGACGACGGAGGAGGAGGGCATAGCCATCGCCGCCGGCTCCTGGCTCGGCGGCAAGCGCAGCGTCGTGCTGATGCAATCCTCCGGCGTCGGCAATTGCATCAACATGCTGTCGCTGCCGGTGCAGGCGCGCTTTCCCTTGCTTGTCCTGGTGACGATGCGCGGCGAGTGGGCCGAGTTCAATCCATGGCAGGTGCCAATGGGGCAGGCGACCGAGACTTCACTGAGGGCAATCGGCCTCAGAGTGCTGCGGGCAGAGACCGGCCCCGACCTGGTGGACACCGTGGCGCAGGCGGCCGCGATGGCCTTCGATGCCGACCAGCAGGTCGCCGTGCTCATCGGACAGCGCCTGCTTGGCAAGAAGAAGTGGTGAATGACATGACATTGCCGACGATGGATCGCCGAGTGGCGGTGAAGAGGCTGCTCGACGCGCGCGACGGCGCCCTGGTCGTGACCGGGCTCGGCTCGCCGAGCTATGACGTGCATGCCGCCGGCGACCGGGACGACAATTACTATCTCTGGGGCGCAATGGGCGGCGCGGCATTGGTCGGCCTCGGGCTTGCCCAGGCGCAGCCGCAGCGGCGGGTGATGGTCATCACCGGAGACGGCGAGCAGTTGATGGCCTTCGGATCGCTGGCAACGATTTCGGTGGCGCGCCCTAAAAATCTCGACCTGATCATTCTGGACAACCAGCATTTCGGCGAGACCGGCATGCAATCCAGCCATACCGGCCGCGGCATCGGCTTCGACAAGGTCGCCGCCGCCTGCGGTTTCGCGGAGGTGGCCGAACTGCGTTCGTTGGAGGAGGTCGACGCGCTGTGCGAAAAGCTGCGCCGCCCTGCCGAGGGGCCTCGCTTGTTCGTGCTGAAAATCACCGCGGAGAACTTGCCGCGCTCGCTGCCGCCGCGCGACGCCGTCGCGGTCAAGAACCGCTTTCGCGCCCATCTGGGCTTTGCCACCTGTTGAGGGCCGACATGCCGCTGGTCAGCTTCCAGAACACGGTCGACGGTCGGCTGCAATCGAGCGCCGACACGTTCGAGAGCTATGATCCCTTCACCGGCAGGCCATGGGCACTGATCCCGCGCGGCGGCAAGGCCGAAGTGGATGCAGCCGTGGCCTCCGCCGGTTCGGCTTTCCGGTCGAAGGACTGGGCAGGCATCACGCCGACCGCGCGCGGCAAGCTCCTGGTGCGGGTGTCAGAGCTGATCGCCGAGAACGCTGAGCGCATCGCCGCGATCGAGACCCGCGACAATGGCAAGCTGATCACCGAGATGACGGCGCAGCTGCGCTACATCCCCGAATGGTACCGCTATTTCGGTGGCCTCGCCGACAAGATCGAAGGGTCGGTGTTGCCGATCGACAAGGCCGGCATGTTCGCCTTCACCCGCCACGAGCCGCTCGGCGTCATCGCCGCGATCGTGCCATGGAATTCGCCGCTGCTGCTGCTGACCTGGAAGCTTGCGCCGCTGCTCGCGGCGGGCAACACCGTAGTCATCAAGCCCTCGGAACACGCCTCGGCCTCGACGCTCGAATTCGTAAAGCTGTTCGCGCTGGCCGGCTTTCCGCCGGGTGTCGTCAACACCGTCACCGGCATGCCGCAGGAGGTCGGCGTGCCGCTGGTCTCCCATCCTGACGTTGCCAAGATCGCCTTCACGGGTGGCGAGCCGGGCGGGCTCGCTGTCTACCGCGCAGCCGCGGAGGGGTTGAAGACGGTGACGCTGGAGCTCGGCGGCAAGTCGGCCAACATCGTCTTCGGCGACGCCAATCTGGAAAGCGCTGTCAACGGCGTGATCTCCGGCATTTTCGCGGCCAGCGGCCAGACCTGCATTGCCGGCTCACGCCTGCTCGTCCAGCGCAAGATACACGACCGGTTCGTGGAGGAGGTGATCACGCTGGCGGCCAGCGCAAGAATGGGCAACCCGGCGCTGCCGGAGACACAAATCGGGCCCATCACCACGCAGTCCCAGCGCGACAAGGTGCTTTCCTATCTTGGCATCGCGCGCCGCGAAGGTGCGCTATGTGTGCTGGGCGGCAGCAAGCCCGCCTCGGACGATCTCGCGGAGGGTTGGTTCGTCGAGCCCACCATCTTTACCGGCGTGAACAACTCAATGCGCATCGCGCGCGAAGAAGTGTTCGGGCCAATCCTTTCGGTCATTCCTTTCGATGACGAGGAAGAGGCATTCGCCATTGCCAACGACAGTCCGTACGGGCTGGCGGCGGGACTGTGGACGAGCGACATGGGCAGGGCGCTGCGAGGCGCGGCGGCGATGGAAGCGGGCATGGTCTGGATCAATTCATACCGCGCGGTCTCCTATATGGCGCCCTTCGGCGGCTACAAGAGAAGCGGTATAGGCCGCGAGAGCGGGCAGGGGGCGATCGATGCCTATCTTCAGACCAAGACGGTATGGATAGATACGGCCGGCAAGACCGCCAATCCCTTCGTGATCCGCTAAGATAGACAAGGGCCCCAAGGCAACGGCCCGTTCAGAATGACGAGGGAACCGATATGAGACAAGCAGGAAAGGTGGCGGTCGTCACCGGAGCGGCACGCGGCATCGGGCGCGCATGCGCCGAGCGATTCCTGGCTGAAGGCGCGAAGGTCGTGCTCGGCGATATCGACGCCAGCGAGCTGAAGACATGCGCCGCCGAAATCGGTACTCCCGAGACCGTGCTGGCGCTGGTCACGGACGTCAGCAGGAAGGAACAGGTCGACGCGCTGGTCGCGGCGGCGGTCGCCAAGTTTGGCCGTGTCGACATCATGGTCAACAATGCCGGCATCGCTCCGGTTCAGGACTTTCTCGACATCAGCGAGGCCGACTACGACCGGGTACTCGCCGTCAATTTGAAGGGGGCGTTCATGGGCACGCAGGCGGCCGCTCGCCAGATGATCGCGCAGGGGCAGGGCGGCGTCATCATAAATATGTCTTCGATCAATTCCGGGCTCGCCAATCCCCGGGTCGCGACCTACGCGATCTCTAAGGGCGGCATGAATCAGGTGACCGGCACCGCCGCCGTCGCCTTCGCGCCCTACGGCATCCGCGTGGTCGGTGTCGGCCCGGGCACGATCGCCACGGAGATGGTGATGGACGGCACCTTCATCGATTCCGAGGAAATGCGCCGCGCGATCCTTTCGCGCACGCCGCTTGGACGTCTGGGTACGGCGGCTGAAATCGCCTCCGTGGTCGCTTTCCTCGCCAGTGACGACGCGTCCTACATCACCGGCGAGACCATCTACCCCGATGGCGGGCGCCGCGTGCTCAACTACACCGTCCCGGTCAAGGAGTGAGCCAATGGGCATCTTCGACAAGCTGCATCACGTCTGCATCGTCGTGCATGACATCGACAAGGCGCAGGCCTATTACGACTCCATCGGTATCGGTCCATGGGAAGCCTACCCGCCGCTGGTCGAATATGAGGAACTGCAGGTCCCGAGTCCCAAGGGCTTCATGGCCATGCAGTACCGGATCTGCAATTTGCCGAATGTCCAGTTGCAGCTCTGCCAGCCAAATCACGACCCTTCACCGCAGCGGATCCACCTGGATACGAAAGGCGAGGGCGTCTTCCACATCGGCTTCGAGGTCCGTGACGCGGATGCCGCCGAAAGCGAGGCTGAAGGCGATGGCCTTTCCGTGCTGATGCGCGGGCGCCGGGAAAATCGGACCGGCTTCACCTATTACGACACCGCCGACAAGGCCGGTGTGATCCTGCTGACCCGGGCGACGAATTTGCCCGGCAAATGATGTGCCCGGGGAAGGATTCGCGGGGAATATCCGGCGGGGACGGCTGCTCCGTCAACTGCCCCGCAATTCCTGAAGTCGGTCGACCAGGAATTTGCCGCTGGTGATGATATGCATTTCCAGCAGGCTGACGGCGCGCAGCGTGTCCTTGGCCTCGCACAACTCGATGAGCTGCCAGTGGTCGCGGTCGGATTGCACCTGGATCTCGGTCAGCGTCACCATCATGCGCGTATAGCGTTCCAGCTGCTGGTAGATGCGCCCGACGAGTTCGATCGTCGCCTTGCGGCCGGACGGCGCGTAAAGGGTTGCGTGGAAGTTCCAGTTCAGCTGGTTGGAATATTCGCCGGTCTTGCCCTGCTCCTGGTGCTGTCTGGCACGGTCCCGCGCCAAAGCGAGGTCGGCCTCGCTCATTCTCGGGATGGCAAGGGCGAGCAGCCAGGTCTCGATCCTGGCCCGCAATTCATAAAGCTCGAGGATTTCGTCGAGCGAAATCGAGGAAACCACTGCTCCCTTGTGAGAGACGAGCGTGACGAACCCTTCGGAATGAAGCTGATGCAGCGCCTCGCGCACGGGTATCCGGCTGACGCCGAATTCGGTCGCCAGGTGCTCCTGCCGCAACTGGGCATTTGCCTCGTATTCGCCGACCAGGATCTTCTGCCTGATGGCGTCGGCGACCTGGGTCGATATGGTTTTCTTCTGTACGAGCATGATCAGCCTAGGGCGACGGCGCCTTTGTTCGCGTGCGGCGCTTTTTTGATTGAAGAAACGGACGCATAGCACTGCGTATAGGTTGTTGTCACTCCGAAGGCCCGTCGCCCTCAGTAGACATGTTCCTCGATCGGTTGGTTGTCGGCGATACGCTCGTAGCGGAAGGCCGAGAGATCGATTGAACGGTATTCGCCATAGGCAATGAGGTCGCTCACGCCGGAACCGGTTGCCGCGGCGTGCATCATGCCGTGGCCGCTGAAGCCGGTGGCCAGCACGAAGTTCGAGATCTCCGGATGGAGCCCGATGATGCCGCTGTGGTCAAAGGTGTTGTACTCATAGAGGCCTGCCCAGGCACGCAGCATGCGCAATTGTTCGAAGCCGGGCACGCGATGCGCCAGCGCCGGCCAGATCAGCTCCTCGAACAGATCGTAATCGACCTCCAGCCCGAAATCGTCCGGATCGTTCTCGCGCACGGGTGGAATGCCGCACAGAAAGAGCTGACCTTCCGGCCGCAGCCAGAAGCCGCTGGCGTCGAAGACGAAAGGGCAGTTGTCGATCCGCGCCGGGCTTTCGAAGACGAAGACGCATCGCTTGCTGGGCACGACCGGGAGATCCGTGCCGGCCATCCGTGCAATGCCCGCGCTCCACGGACCGGCCGCGTTGATGACCGTGCCGGCGGAAATCCGTTCGCCATTGTCCAGCACCACGTCGTCGACCTTGCTTCGGGAAGCCATGGTCAGTCCGGTCACGGTCGCGGCACGATAGTCGACCTTCTGGGTGCGTGCCTTGCGGCGGAAAGCCTGCATCAGGCCAGGTCCGTCGAACCAGCCTTCGCAGCCGCGGCCGAATGAGCCGAGCGCCAGGTCTTCCGTATTGAGCCAAGGGAAGCGCCGCGCCAGATCGGCCTGCTCGATCAGCTCGATATCGACACCCATGTCGCGCTGAACGCGGTTCTTGGCACGCTGCGCCTCGGCCCGCTCCGGCGTCGCCAGCACAAGATAGCCAGGCTCGTGAAGTCCGATGTCCGCCGGCTCGTCACCGACCGCAAGTCGAGTGCCCACCTCACGCAGAAAGTCGAGGCTGAATTTCGACATGGCGATATTCGGCTGGGTGCCGAACTGCTGGCGTATGGCGCTGGTCGACAACGAAGAAGAAGAGGCGTTGTAATAGGGGTCCCGCTCGATAACGGCGATACTGCCATCGAAATCCGGATTGGCGGAGAGGAAATAGGCGATCGAGCTGCCGACGACGCCTCCGCCGACGATCACCACATCGTAATTTGCGATCATTCCGGTCGCGTTCCCTTGTCTCAAATGTCGTGGTCGTGGCAAAGATTGGATACTTTTCTCCGCCAACAAGCCCTTTAACGGCACTCATAACCCAGCCTAGTGGCGAGAAAAAGGGGTTTGACGAGAAAATAAGAATACATTATCCAATTTGTACGTCCGCCGCCAGCTGGATCGTGCAGCATCCCAGGAGTGTTCAGTGGGCCTCATCGCTCCCCGTCTTGACGTCATCAAGCCAAGTCCGAGCATGGCGGTTACGGCTCGAGCGATCGACATGCGCGCGGCCGGCATTGACGTCATCAGCCTGAGCGCCGGTGAACCGGATTTTCCGACACCCTTGCATGTCGTCGAGGCGGCCTACGCGGCGATGCGCAGGGGAGAGACTCGCTATACGGCAGTGGATGGAACGGCGGCGCTGAAGAAAGCGGTGGCCGACAAGTTCAGGCGCGAGAACGGCCTCGACTACAGGCCGTCGGAGATTACCGTCGCCGGCGGTGCAAAGCAGATCATCTACAACGCCCTGCTGGCAACGCTGGCGCCGGGCGACGAGGTGATCGTTCCCGCCCCTTACTGGGTTTCCTACACCGACATCGTGCTTCTGGGCGAAGGCAAGCCCGTGGTCGTTTCCTGCGGCGAGGAGCTTGGCTTCAAGCTCACACCGTCCGCTTTGCGGGCAGCCATCACCGGGCGCACGAAATGGCTGCTCGTGAACACCCCGTCCAACCCGACGGGCGCAGTCTATAGCCGTGACGAGCTTGCTGCCTTGGCGGCAGTGCTGCTCGACCATCCGCATGTTCATGTGCTGACCGACGACATCTACGAGCACATTCTGTTCGATGGGCGTCCCTTCCATACGATCGCCGGCGTCGAGCCGCGGCTGAAGGAGCGTACGCTGACGGTCAACGGCGTGTCGAAAGCCTATGCCATGACAGGCTGGCGGATCGGCTATGCCGGCGGGCCGGAACCACTGATCCGCGCCATGGCGACCGTGCAGAGTCAGAGCACGTCAAACCCGTCATCCATCTCGCAGGCCGCGACCATAGCCGCGCTGGACGGCCCGCAGGATTTCCTGCGCCCACGCGCGCTCGAGTTCCAGGCCCGACGCGATCGCGCACTGGAACTGCTGCGGGCAATCCCTGGCCTTACCTGCGAGATACCTGAAGGGGCCTTTTATCTCTATCCCAACTGCTCGGCCCTGATCGGCCGCCGGCGTCCGGACGGCTCCGTTGTCGGCAGCGATGACGATCTTTCGCTTTACCTGCTCGATCAGGCGCGGGTCGCGGTGGTGCAAGGCTCGGCCTACGGCCTGTCGCCGCATTTCCGCATCTCCATAGCCACGTCGATGGACCTGATCGAGAAGGCGATCGGGCGTATCGCCGAGGCGGTCGAAGCCATGCGGTAGCGCGGCATGGATCTGAACCTCGTCCGAGAACTTATCGATGTGGTCTCGCGCTCACCCATTGGCGAGTTGCAGATCGAGCGCGACGGATTTCGCGTCCGCATCGCCAAGCAAGCGTTGCCACCCGCATTGCCGTCCGGGTCTTTGCCGCAACCCGCGCCGGCTTTTGGCGCGCCGGCTGCTTCGGGCGCCAGCCCCGCCGTTGCGACCATTCCGCGGCATTCGATCCGCGCGCCGCTGACGGGCGTGTTCTACCGCTCCGCCGGCGAGGGTGAGCCGCCGCTCGTCTCGGTGGGTGACGTGGTCGAGGAGGGGCAAAAGATCGGTGTCCTCGAAGCCATGAAGACATTCAACGTCGTGGAAGCCGATCGCGCCGGCAGGATTGTCGAGGTCGCATTTGAAGACCATGCCGCCGTGCAGTCCGGCGACGTGCTGTTCGTCCTGGAAGAGGCGGGTTGAGCGCCATGTTCGATACCGTCCTTATCGCCAACCGGGGTGAAATCGCGCTGCGCATCCTGCGCGCTTGCCGCGATCTCGGACTGAAGACGGTAGCGGCTTATTCGGAGGCCGATGCGAGCCTTCGCCACGTGGCGCTGGCTGACAAGGCGATCTGCATCGGGCCGGCAGCTTCGGCCGACAGTTATCTCAATATCGCGGAGATCATCACAGCCGCGCAACTCACCGGCGCGGGCGCGGTCCATCCCGGCTACGGGTTTCTGTCGGAAAATTCGGCCTTCGCCGAGGCAATTGAAAATGCCGGTCTTGTCTTCATCGGGCCGTCCGCGGCCGCGATCCGGACCATGGGCGACAAGGTGGCGGCCAAGCAGGCGATGATCATTGCCGGCGTGCCCTGCGTTCCGGGCTCGGAAGGCGCGTTGCCGCAAGACGAGCAAGTGGTGCGGGTGATCGCCGAAACCATAGGTTATCCGGTCATCGTCAAGGCGGCCGGTGGTGGCGGCGGGCGCGGCATGCGCATCGTGCGCGAGCAAGGCGCGTTGATGGAAGCCGTGGCGCTGGCACGAGAGGAAGCCGGACGAGCCTTCGGCAACCCGCAGGTCTATCTGGAAAAATTCCTCGAACATCCGCGCCATGTCGAGATCCAGATTCTGGCCGACCGGCATGGCGCGGCTGTATGGCTTGGCGAGCGGGACTGCTCCATGCAGCGCCGCCACCAGAAGATCGTTGAGGAAGCGCCGGCGCCCGGCATCGCTCGCGAGGCGATCGCCGGGATCGGCGATCTTTGCGCCCGCGCCTGCCTTGAGATCGGCTATACCGGGGCGGGCACGTTCGAGTTCCTCTACGAGGACGGGCGCTTTTATTTCATCGAGATGAACACCCGCGTGCAGGTGGAGCATCCCGTCACCGAACTCATCACCGGCATCGACATCGTTCGCGAGCAGATCCGGATCGCCCAGGGCGAGCGTCTGTCCTTCAAGCAGGAAGACATCCGCATCCAGGGCCACGCCGTCGAATGCCGCATCAACGCCGAGGACCCTTACAGCTTCCGGCCGCATCCGGGACGGGTCGAGCGCTGGACGCCGCCGGGCGGCCCGGGGATACGGGTCGAGTCGCATCTCTACTCCGGTTACACCGTGCCGTCCCACTACGATTCCCTGGTGGCCAAGCTGCTCGCGCATGGCGCGACGCGAGCCGAAGCGATCCGCAGGATGAAGGGGGCGCTGGCCGAGATGGAGGCGGTTGGCATCGCCACCAACGCGCCGCTGCACGGCATATTGATGGAGGAGCCAGGTTTTGCGGCCGGAGGTTTCGACATCCACCACCTGGAACGCTTGATCGAGGGCGGCCTGCTCGACGGACGAACGCAGCGATGACGGTCGACGAGATCGAGAGACTTGCCGCATGGTGTGCGGCCGCGGGTGTCAGTGAGATCGAACTGGCGGAGGCCGGCTTTTCACTTTGTCTGCGTATCCAGTCAGCCGGTCCCGGGTCCCGCGCGGCGGCGAGCGAGGCGCTGAAGGCCGAGGCGGTCGCGACGACTGTTCGCGCGCCGGGCGTGGGAGTGTTCCGTCTCGTTCATCCGACGACCGGCCATCCGGTCATCGAACGCGGCCAGACGGTCCGTAAGGGCGAGACCGTCGGTATCCTGCAGATCGGCGCATGCCTCAAGGCCGTGGTTTCGCCGGCGGACGGCAAGCTGGGGGTTGGCTTGGCCGAGGACGGCGCGGTCGTCGGCTACGGCACACCGCTCTACGAGTTGCTGTGACATGAATTCTGAGGAAGTCGCCATGACGGGAAGCGGACTTGAAGTCGATATCAATTCGGACATGGGCGAAGGCTTTGGCGCTTACAGGCTGGGCGACGACGCGGCGATCCTCGATATCGTGAGCTCGGCCAATGTCGCCTGCGGTTTCCACGCCGGCGACCCGGAGATCATGGCGGCCACCTTTTCCATGGCGCGGGCGAAGGGCGTTGCCGTCGGCGCGCATCCAAGCTTCGCCGATCTGTGGGGGTTCGGACGGCGCACCATTCCGCATTCGGCGGACGAGATCGAAAGGCTGGTCGCATATCAGATCGGCGCGGCGCAGGCGCTTTCGGTCTATGCCGGACACCCGATCCGTTATGTGAAGGCGCATGGCGCGCTGGGCAATCTGACCCAGACCGATCGCGCGGTCGCCGAAGCCGTCACGCGCGCCGTCAAGGCCGTCGATCCCACCCTGATCTGCCTGGCGATCGCGCTCGGCTTCCAGGACAGAATCGCGCGCGAGGCGGGCCTGACCGTCAAGTCGGAGATCTTCGCCGATCGCGCCTATACGCAGGAGGGGTTTCTTGTCTCGCGCAAGCTGGAGGGCGCCGTCATCCACGACGCCGGGAAGGCAGCGGAGCGAGTCGTGCGCATGGTCGGGCAGGGCGCGATCGAGACGATTTCCGGCCAATTGCTGAAGACATCGATCGACTCGATCTGCGTCCATAGCGATACCCCGGCGGCCGTTGCCATAGCCGCCCGCGTGCGGGCTGGCCTTGAGGCGAGCGGGGTCAAGGTGAAGGCGTTCGCTGCAACGCCCTAAGGGGTCGGCTGCGTCCGGGCTCATGGCTCACAGCGCCCGCGCCGGTCGTTTCAGACGGCATCGAGTCCCCGTTCTAGGAAACGATCGAGTTGATCCATCTCCTGAGGCGTGAGGCTGATGCCGTCGCGTTTCGACTTCTCACGAGCTAGGAACCGCCTCTGCGAAGGCAGGCGCGCGCCCTGGCCGAGGATCGCCTCGAACAACGCTTCTGCTCGGGAGAAAGGACTTCCGGGGCGGCCAGCGGCGAAAGCTTCCGGCGACAGGGCGATGACCAGTTCGCCATGCTTCGGATAGAGCGTCGTCGTGCCAAGCAGATCGAGGGCCTCGCGGCTCGTCAGGTCGCCAAGCATGGCACCGGCGAGCAGCTCGATCATGGTGCCGATGGCCGAGCCCTTATGCCCGCCGAAGGAAAGCATCGCGCCGGCAAGCGCCGCTTCGGGGTCGGTCGTCGGCCTGCCGTCCGAATCGATCGCCCAGCCTTCCGGCAATTGTTTCCCGGCACGACGATGGAGCTCGATTTCGCCACGCGCCGCGACTGAAGTTGCAAAGTCGAAGACATAAGGCGGATGCCCCTGGCGCGGCCAGCCGAAGGCGAAGGGATTGGTGCCAAGCAAGGGGCTTGAGCCTCCCGTCGGCGCGACCGTCGCGTAGCTTGGACACATGGCGAGGCCGGCAAGACCGGCTCCGGCCAGTGCCTCGACCTCGACCCAGAGGGCCGAAAAATGAACCGCGTTGTTGATCGCCAGCGCCGCGATGCCGGTTGTGTGCGCGCGCTCGACCAGGACAGGCAGGCCCAGTTCGAAGGCGGGATTGGCGAAGCCGCCTCTCGCGTCCACTTTCACGATTGCCGGCGCGTCCGGCGGCAGCAATTCAGGCACCGCCTTCGGCTCGGCCTTTCCGGCCTTGACGGTGCGCAGCGCGCCTTCGATGCGATAGATGCCGTGCGACTTGCAGGCGTCGCGCTCCCCGGCGACGATGGCGCGCGTGATGGCGCCGGCTTGGGCGGGGTTAAGTCCGGCCTTGCTGAAAATCGCCTCGACGCGCTCATGCACGGCTTCGATAGTGAGGGCTGTTGTGCTGCTCATTCTGGCCTTCGGGATTTGCCTGCGGAGCATGCGCCCGCAGGTCAGGAAAATTGCAGCTCGCTCGCGAAGGCTCTCAGATCCTGCGCGAGCAGGCCGGGTTGCTCGAAGGCTGCAAAATGCCCGCCGCACGGCATTGTTGTCCACCGGCGCACATTACGAAAAACCCGTTCGACCCAGCTTCTTGGCGGCATCGGCAATTCCTTCGGAAACAGCGCTACCGCGAGCGGGACCTCGATCTCCGTACCATGCGGGAATGCCAACGGCCAAGCGCGAGTCTCCCAATAGAGACGCATGGAGGAGGCAACGGTTCGCGTGAACCAGTAGAGCGAGATATTGGCGAGGACTTCGTCGCGAGAAAATGCGGCGTTGTCCAGATTGCCGTCGCAGTCGCTCCAGTCGCGGAACTTTTCGATCATCCATGCCGCCAGTCCCACGGGCGAATCGGTGAGCCCATAGGCAAGGGTCTGGGGGCGGGTTCCCTGAATGTGGCTGTAGGCGCCGTGAAGATCCGCCCACCGGGCTTTCTCACCCAGGAAGATGCGCTCTTCCGCGGTGAGGTCGCCGCCGGAACCAGGGTCATGCGAGGGCGAATACGAGCCGGGAATGAAATTCAGATGCACGCCGGCGAGATTGCCGGGATGAGCGTGCGCCAGGATCGTCGACACGCTGGCGCCGAGATCACCGCCCTGCGCCAGATAGCGCTCATAGCCCAGGCGGCTCATCAGTTCCGCCCAAAGATCGGCGACGGCAAACAGGTTGAGGCCGGCCTTGGTCGGGCGGCTCGAAAAGCCGTATCCGGGGATCGAAGGGATCACGACGTTGAATGCGTCCTGCTCTCTCCCGCCATTGGCAAGCGGATCGGATAGGAACGGCAAAATCCTGATGAATTCGCAAAAACTGCCCGGCCAGCCATGAGTGAGAATGATCGCTCTGGCGGTTGGAACTGCGGCGCGGACATGGATGAAATGAATGGTCTGGCCGCCGATTTCCGTCAGGTAGTGAGGAAGCTTGTTCCAGGCGTCTTCCTGCCTGCGCCAGTCGAAGCCCGAGCGCCAGTGCTCGAGAAGTCGCCGCAACTCCTCACGCTCGGTTCCCTGGGCCCAGCCGATACCCTCCAGTTGGTCCGGCTCGCGCCAGCTTGCGATGCGTCGCATCAGGTCGTCGATTTCGGCCTGGGCAATCCGGATCGTGAGGGGGCGGATATCCATGGACATGTTCGCTCGGCGCTATGGGTTTGAAACGAAAATCGCTGTCGTTGCGGCTTTTTTGGTCGCAACCGGCCGTCACGCCGGTCGAGGGCAGCCCGGCCTGATGTTTCGCGCGCCCGCAACCGCGTCAAGCTGCTGCCTGGCAATACGCAGTGCTTGGGTCGCCGCTTCGATCGAGACTGGCACAAAACGCAAGCGCGCGCCGACCGGCGCTTGCGCGAGCCGCCACAGATCAGCTTCGATCACGGTTGCGATCTTCGGGTAGCCGCCGCATGTGTTGGCATCGGCCAGCTGGACGATCGGCTGGCCGGATGGCGGCACTTGAACGGTACCCGGCACGATGCCATGCGAAAGCAATTCCAGGGGTGAGGTTAGCGAGAGCGTTTCTCCGGACAAGCGATAGCCCATGCGGTTGGCTTCGCTGGTGATCTTCCATTCGCTGCTGGTGAAGGCCGCCTGCGCCTGCGCCGTGAAAGCGTCGAACTCGGCGGCGGGAAGCACCCTCAGTTCGATCGCAGAGTCGGTAGCGTTGCCGGTGATTTGCCGTTCTTCCAGTGCCACGCCAAGGCCTGCTGAGGGAAGCGGGCACACCGCGCTGTTGAACTGGAGCCGGTCGCCGCGCGCAAGGCCGCGCCCGGCAAGCCCGCCGAAACCACCTTTCACATCCGTCGCGCGCGAGCCCATGACGGATGGCAGGTCGAGCCCGCCGGCGAAGGCGATATAAGAACGCGCGCCTGCGCGAGGCGCTTCCACCAGAAGCGTCTCGCCCGCGCGGATAGTGGTTGCCCACCAGGGCGGATACCGCCGATCATCGATATGGATCGGGCAGTCGGCTCCGGTGATGGCCAACGCGGTGTCGACATGTGCCTTGAGCCGGAACGGATAGAGCGCGATCTCCAGCCCCGCGGCCGATCGGTCATTGCCCAGCATGAAATTGGCGATCGCCAGCGCCTGGCTGTCCATGGCGCCGCCATGGCTGATCCCGAGCGCTAGATAGCCTGGGCGGCCGAGGTCTTGGACAGTGTTCGGAAGACCGGTGGACAGGATTTCGATCATTGCTCTATGCCCGCAATCTCGAATTGGACCTTGTCTCCAGGCCTCAGCAGCACCGGCGATTGCGCCTGAATATCGAAGAGCCTGACGTCGGTGTGGCCGATAATGTGCCACCCCGACGGCGCGGTCATCGGCATGATGCCTGCCTGCGCGCCGCCGATGATGACGGCGCCTTCGGCCACTTTCAGGCGGGGGTTCTTGCGCCGTGGCCAGCTGAGCCGCGGGTCGAGACCGGACAAATAAGGAAAGCCCGGCATGGCCCCGATAGCGGCTACGGAATAGGTCGCGGCCGCGTGACGATCGACTGTCTCTTCCAGCGACAATGCGCAATGCGCGGCCCAGCCAGCGAGGTCTTCGCCGCGCGAGCCGCCGTAATGCACGGGAATCCTGTGCAAGCTGCCGGCGGCCGCTTGTGGATCGGTGCCGGCCCAAAGTGATTGCAGTTGTTCGCCGACACGCGATGCATCCGTGACGAGCGGGTCGAACAGCACCAGCAGGTTGTTCATGCCGGGGACCGTCTCGCGCACGCCGTCGAGGCCTCGTGCAGCTTCCGCCACGGCCCAAACCAACTCTTGAGTGGCGTCGTCGAACCTTGCCTGCGCGCCATCGAGGAGCAGCGCGCCTGATCCCGCAAGGCTGATGCGCGGCGCTGGCCCAATGGTCATGAACGGTCAGTCCTTCACCGGCACGGTGTAGTTCAGGATCAGGCGGCCGCCATCTGGATAAATAGTCTGGCCCACGATGTAGGAGGCATCGTCGCTGGCCAGGAACGAAGCAACGCTGGCGATCTCCGACGGCTCGCCGCAGCGCCCGCTCGGCGTTCGCGACAGGATGGTCTGCCGCTGCGCCTCGCTGGCCATGACCGAGCTCCTGACCATGTCGGTCATGATCGTTCCCGGTCCGATGGCGTTGACGCGGATGTTGTGCGGGATGAGCCCGACCGCCATCACCGCCGTCAGCTGCTTGATGCCGCCCTTTGACACCGCGTAGGCGACGGAATTGGGAATGGCCAGGATGGCATTGATCGACGACATGTTGATGATCGAGCCGCCGCGCCTTTGAGCGATCATGGCTCGTGCCGCCGCCTGACCGAGAAGGAACGGCGCCTTGAGATTGACGCGCTGAACCCAATCGAAGGCTTCCTCGGGGAAGTCGACGAAATCATCGAGGTGGATCACACCGGCATTGTTGATCAAGACGTCGACTCCGCCAAAGGCGTCGGTAGCCTCGGCGATGACGCCGGCCGCCATGTCCGCCGTGCACGCGGAAAGATCCGCTTCGAGCCAGACGGCGCGCTCGCCGAGACGTTGCGCATGCTCGCGGCCGCGGTCGGCCTTCACATCCACTAGCACGACATTGGCGCCGTCGGCATGAAAGCGCTCTGCGCAGGCGAGGCCCAGGCCTTGCGCCGCCCCGGTGATGATCACGACTTTGCCTGCATGCTTCACAGCCGATTCCCTTTTTTTGATGCCAATGAGGATATGTTATCCAATCTATTCGTCAAGCGCGAGCCAATGGCAAGCCCGGCGTGGCTGGTCGAACGCGGCTCCAGGCGCGGAATTGCGGGGGGGATCGGCTTTTTCGGACAAGCCCAAGTAGCCGGTTGACTTTGCTCTTCAAAGGATGATTGGATAATATATTCACAATTGGAGGACAAAAATGGCAGGCCGGCAGCGGGAAGGTGAACTGATCGATGCGTTCCGCGTCTTTGCCACGCCGTTGATCAGCGACAATCTTGCCCGGGTGCCCGGCGCCGTCGGGTTGCGACCATTCCACAAGATCAGCGGCATCATGGTGGGGCGGGCGCTGACAGTGAGGACGCGCCCCGGCGATAACCAGTTCATCCACCGCGCGCTCGACCTGGTACAGCCGGGCGCTGTCATTGTCGTCGATGGCGGCGGCTACGAAGGACGGGCACTCGTCGGCGAGATCATGACAAGCCTCGCTGCCTCACGCGGCGCCGCCGGCGTCGTCATCGACGGAGCCATCCGCGATGCCGGCGCCATCGGCCGCAATTCATTTCCCTGCTTCGCGCGATCGGCCATCCACCTCGGCCCCTACAAGGACGGTCCCGGGGCGATCAATGTTCCGGTTTCGGTGGGCGGAATGGTCGTCGGTCCTGGCGACATCGTCGTGGGCGACGAGGACGGCGTCGTGGCGTTTCCGCTCGAGGGCGCCACGGCCTTGCTGGCAGCCGTCAAGGCGCAGGAAGCGCGCGAAGCCGACATCATGCAGAGCATCAAGGAGAACCGCTACCAGGGTGCCTATGCCCAGGCTTCGGCCAGCAGCCATTGAGTTGCAGAGCTTGACGCCAGGGGCTCGATCGCAGGCCGGCTGGCGATTGCAAACATTGCAGCTCCGCCTCTGAAGGAGGAGCGCAACCTGGCCGATCCGCCCAGAGCGGCTCGGCGACAATCAAGCAGAAAGCATTCCGGGCCACGACCCGGATGCGCCAACAGGGGAAAATGGAGAGAATGATGGTTGTTTCCTTCAAGAGGCTTGCCTGCGCCACCGCCCTTGCCGGGCTGGCCATGACCGCAGCCGCTGCCGCTGCCGACATCAAGATCGGCATCGTCGCGCCGATGACAGGCCAGTTGGCCAGCGAAGGGCAGGACATGGAAAACGCGGTGAAGATGGCGATCGATGCCGCCAATGCCAAGGGCGGCATCAACGGCGACAAGATCACCACAACCACTGCCGACGACGCCTGCGATCCGCAGCAGGCGGTCACCGCCGGCAGCAAGCTGATATCGGAAGGCGTGACGGCAATCGTCGGCGGCTACTGCTCGGGCGCCGTGTTGCCGACGTTGAAGATCTACGGCGATGCCGGCGTTCCGTTCGTCATCATCGGCGCGAATTCGACCAAGCTGGTCGCCGCCAATCAGGGCAACGCCTTCCTCGCCAACTCGACCGGCGACATGCAGGCGACCACCGCCGTCGAACTCTTCAAGAAGAACGGCTACAAGAAGATCGCCGTCATCGACGAAGGCGACGCCTATTCCTCCGACCTGGCAAAGCTCACCGCCGAAGCCTTCAAGAACGCGGGTGGCGAGATCGCCGCCAAGGAAACCACCACCGCCGGCGAGCAGGACTATTCGGCGGTCGTCACCAAGGTCAAATCAAGCGGCGCGGATGCCGTCTTCTGGACCGCCTATCATGCCGGCGGCGCGCTTCTCACCAAGCAGCTTCGGCAGGCAGGCTTCCAGGGCGGCATCGTTCTCGGCGACGGCAACAATTCGCCGGAATATCTGGAGATCGCCGGCTCGGCCGGCGAGGGCGTGTTTCTGCTGTCCCCGCCAACCGTCGATCTCCTCTCCGGCGCTGCCGATTTCAAGGCCAAGTACAAGGAGACCTATGGCCGCGACGCCGGCGCCTACGCGGCCCTTTCCCATGACGTCGGCGACCTGATCGTAGACGCCATCGCACGGGCAAAATCTGCCGACCAGAAGGCAATCATCGAGGCGCTGAAAGCAAGCGACTTCAAGGGTCTGGCCGGCGAAATCAAGTTCACCGACAAGAACACCCTGCAGACGTCGAATTTCCGCCCGGTCGTCGCCAAGGGCGGCAAGTGGATCGCCGCCGAGTAACCGACGAAACATGCTGATGCCGGGGCGGCCTTTTTGCCGGCCTCGGCATCATTCCTGTTTTTGCGGCTGTGTGGCGGGCGATCGATGCTTCGCCAAGGCTCGACCTTTTCAATCCCAGCACCGGAGCATCAATGACGCTCGACCTAGTCATTCAGCAACTGGTGAACGGCCTGATTGTCGGCTCGTTCTACGCCCTGATCGCGCTCGGCTACAGCATGGTCTTCGGCGTCATCAAGCTCCTGAATTTCGCCCATGGCGATATCTATATGAGCGGCGCCTTCGTCGGCCTCATCGTGTTTTCCTTCGTCGGCGTGTGGGTCGGCAATGGCTGGGCGGGCGTCGTCTGCGCCTTGCTGGTTTCGATGCTGGCCGTAGGGTTGCTCGGCGTCGTCATCGAGCGCTTCGCCTACCGGCCGATGCGCAACGCGCCGCGCCTGTCGATCCTGATCACCGCGCTCGGCGCCTCGATGGTGCTGAATGGCACCGCGCTTGCGCTGACCGGCGGGCGGCATTTCGCATTCAGCACCGACCTCGGTTTTGCGGGCCTGGACGTTTCGGCTGTGCACATCACCTACACACAGATCGTGCTTGTCGCCGCCTCGATCCTGCTGATGGCTGGCATGCAGGCCTTTGTCTCGCGCACCATGTACGGCAAGGCGATGCGCGCCGTGTCGATCGACATGGGGGCCAGCCGCCTGATGGGCATCGATGTCGATCGGGTGATCGCGCTGACCTTCTTCATGGGATCGGCACTCGCGGCTGGCGGCGGCGTCATGGCGGGCGCCTACTATGGCAGCGTCCATTTCTTCATGGGCTTCATCATGGGGCTCAAAGCGTTCACCGCGGCCGTCATCGGCGGCATCGGCAGTGTGCCGGGCGCCATGCTTGGCGGCTTGCTGCTCGGCCTTCTCGAGGCCTACGGGTCATCCTTGCCCTTCGTCGGATCGGAATGGCGCGACGTCTTCGTGTTCGGCGCGCTGATCCTGTTCCTGGTCTTCAAGCCGACGGGCCTGCTCGGACGCTCGGTTGTGGAGCGGGTGTGATGAGCGACGGAGCCAGGACCTTGCCCGCCGCCGCGCAGCCGCCATTGGTGCGGCGCTCGCATTTGCTGCCGGCTCTCGCCGCGCTTGGCTGCGCGCTGGTGCTGCCGCACTTCGCCAATGCCTATGTGACTGAGGTGGCAACCACAGCGTTGCTCTATGTCGTGTTGTGCCTCGGTCTCAACATCGTCGTCGGCTATGCGGGCCTGCTTGACCTCGGCTACGCGGCCTTCTTTGCTGTCGGCGCCTATACGACCGGCATCCTGACCTCGGAATTCGGCTTCAACTTCTGGCTCACGATTCCCGTCGCCATGGCGGCTGCCTGTCTGGCCGGTGTCATCATCGGCGCGCCGACCTTGAGGCTGCGCAGCGACTATCTGGCGATCGTGACCCTGGGCTTCGGCGAAATCGTGCGCATCATTGCCCGCAACCTCGATATCACCGGCGGCGCCAGCGGCCTCGTCGGTATCGAGCGGCCGGAGATACTGGGCTTCAAGCTGATGCAGGTGCAGCACTTCTACTATGCGTTCCTGACGCTCGCGCTGCTTGCCGTTTTCGTCTGCCTGAGCGTCGAGCGGTCGCGCATGGGGCGTGCCTGGTTCTATGTCCGTTATGACGAGGACGCCGCCGCAGGTATCGGCATCAATCGCGTGTCGGCCAAGTTGCAAGCCTATATGATGGGGGCCGTGATCGCGTCGGTGGCCGGGTGTCTCTACGCCGCGAAGATGACCGCGATTTCGCCGGAAAGCTTTACCTTCAACCAGTCGCTTCTGATCCTTTTAGGCGTCGTCCTGGGCGGCATGGGCCGCATCCCCGGTGTCGTCCTGGGTGCGATTCTCGTGGCCCTGCTGCCGGAGGTGCTGCGCGGAGCGGGCACCTATCGTCCGCTGGTCACGGCTGAGGCGCTGCTGGCAATCATGCTCTTCAGGCCGAACGGCCTGTGGCCGGACAAGCGGGGTTGACCATGGCCTTGCTGGAAGTCCGCGATCTGCGCCTCAGCTTCGGAGGGCTGAAGGTCCTGCAGGATATTTCGTTCTCGGTGGAGAAGGGCGCCATCAACAGCCTCATCGGGCCGAATGGCGCGGGCAAGACGTCCCTCTTCAATTGCCTGACCGGCTTCTACAAACCAAAGGGTGGGTCGATCCGACTGGCCGGCCGGCCGATCACGGGCTTGCCGCCGCACCGCATCACAGCGCTCGGCCTTGCCCGCACTTTCCAGAATATCCGCTTGTTCAAGGAGATGTCGGTTCTGGAAAATGCCATGTCCGGCCAGCATTGCCGCAGCCGCCACGGCATCGTCTCGGCAATCCTTCACCTGCCGTCGCAACGGCGGGAAGAGAATATGATACGCGCGGCGGGAATGCGCTGGCTCGACTTCGTCGGCATCGCTGAACATGCGCATCGTCTGGCCGGCGGGCTCTCCTACGGCGACCAGCGACGGCTTGAACTTGCAAGAGCCTTGGCCTCGGCGCCCGAGATCATCCTGCTCGATGAGCCCGCTGCCGGGCTGAACGAGCGCGAGAAGCTCGATCTCGTGCATTTGATCCGCCGCATTCGCGACGAGACCGGCGTCACCGTGCTTTTGATCGAGCACGATATGGGCCTTGTCATGCAGGTGTCGGAAAAGATTGTAGTCTTCGACTATGGCCAGAAGATCGCCGATGGCGCGCCGGAGGCCGTGCGCGCCGATCCGAAAGTCATCGAAGCCTATCTCGGCACGGAGGATTGATGGACACGGATATTGTCCTTGCGGCCGACCGGATCGTCACGCGCTACGGCAGCATCGAGGCGCTTCATGGCGTCAGCCTCTCGATAAGGCGCGGCCAGATCGTGGCACTGCTCGGCGCGAACGGCGCCGGCAAAAGCACGACATTGCGAACGCTATCCGGTCTCATTGCTGCGTCCTCGGGAAGCGTCCGATTCCTGGGTGAGGACATAACCAGGGTCCCGGCCCACCGGTTGCCCCACCGAGGTCTTGTTCACGTTCCCGAGGGACGGCGCATTTTCGGCGACATGACGATCCGGGAGAATCTCGACCTGGGTTCGTTCACGCTGAGCGACGACGCAGAGCGGCGACGGCGGCTGGACCATGTGTTCGAACTCTTCCCGATCCTGGCGCGTAGGCACAATGGCGACGCAAGGAACCTGTCCGGCGGCGAGCAGCAGATGCTGGCGATCGGAAGAGCTCTCATGGCGGCCCCACAGATGCTGCTGCTCGACGAGCCTTCAATGGGGCTGGCGCCACAGCTGATCAAGGAAGTCATGAACATCGTGCAGCGCCTCAATCGTGAGGGCGTGACGATCCTTCTGGTGGAGCAGAACAGCAAAGTCGCATTGAAGTTCGCGGACTACGGCTACGTTCTAAAGGGCGGACGTATAGTGCTTGAAGGGCGGGGAAGCGATCTTGCGGACAATGACGCCGTCGTCAGCGCCTACCTGGGCGGTGTCGCGGCCTGAAAGCTGACCGCTCTGCGCATCCTCTCAGCCGAAAACGCCCGTCGGAATTCCGGCGACGTCCGTCTTCACGGAGAGCAGCGTTCCCATCTGATGTCTGCCCGGGCGGTCCGTGCGGAGTGATGTGATGAAGAGTGTCTTAAGGTCGCTGCCGCCGAAACAGGGCATGGTCGGCGCCGGCGTCGGCAGCGAGAATATGCCGGCGATCCGGCCGTCCGGGGCGAATTTGGTGATCCGGCCGGCCGTCACGCCCGCAACCCAGTAGTGCCCTTCCGCATCGATCGCCGCACCGTCCGGCAAGCCGTCGCTTTCCGTGAATGTCGCGAACCGTCGTCCTCCGGAGAGGCTCCCGCTATCCGGGTCGAAGTCGTAGGCCTGCACATAGGCTCCGCGCGAATCCGCGTGATACATGGTCCTGCCGTCGGGGCTCCAGGCCAGCCCGTTCGACACCTCCAGCCCGCTCGATATCCGCGTGCATTCCCCGGTCGGCGTCACTCGGTAGAGCGCGGCGGTCGGCGCGCGGGGCTGGCTGTCATGCATCGAGCCGACCCAGAAACATCCGTCCGGGCCGACCTTCCCGTCGTTCAGCCGGTTCATCTCCATATCGGGCTCCGGGTGGACCAGGAACTCCAGCGTCCGCGACCCAGGATCGAAAAGATGGACGCCGGTGCGAAGCGCAACCACCAGCCGGCCGCCGGCGGCCAGTCCGATGCTGCCGACGGCGCAGGGCATCGGGTAGGTTGTCAGATGGTTCGTCTGGGGATCGAGCGCGTAGATGCAGGGCGCCAGGATATCGACGAACCAGAGCAGGCGGCGACCGGCATCCCAGACCGGGCTCTCGCCAATGGCCAGGTCGAGATCGATGCGTCGCTCGATGGGTTCTTCGAAGTCGATCGGTCGCATCTCGTCGATATTCTCCCGCCCGAGTGCTCTTCAGCTCTTACGATTCCATGATTTTGATATAGCAAAACAGGCAATCGGGTCGAGGTTGTTTTGTCGCTGTGTGGATTTTGAAATAGTATATGCCAGAATAGCACGCGAATGAGCGCCCGGACGATCACCGTCGCGAACAACCAGCAAGGCACCATGACCACCCAACCGGACGAACAGGAAGCCGACGACGGCCTCGCGCTCAATCGGGACAGTCTCTCGGAAAGGATCTATGGCCGGCTGCGCCTGGCCTTGATGACGGGGCAGTACGAACCAGGCTCCAGGTTGAACATTCGAAAACTGGCGTTGATGTATCAGACGTCGCCGACGCCTGTGCGGGAGGCTATCGGCCAGCTCGTTCGCGAAGGCGCGCTCGAGCTGAAGCTGGGCTACCAGGCCCGGGTGCCGGTCATCTCCATTCCCAGATACATCAACATTCGCGAGACCCGCGCCCCGCTCGAACGGCTCGCGGCGGAATTGAGCGCCGTCAACATCACCGCGGATGACATTCGCAGGCTGGAGGATCTGCACCGGGCTTTCGTCGAGGCGGAGGCCGCCGAACAGTGGAAAGCCGCTCTTTCGGCGAACCAGGAATTCCATTTCACGATCTACCGGGCTTCGAACAACGACGTCCTGGTTCGGGTCATCGAGAATCTCTGGCTGCTCGCCGGCCCCTTCGTGACCCACCAATATCCCAGCATCCGTCAGGCTTGGTCGGACGTGCACCCGCATCTGCTGATCATCGATGCCCTTTCCCGCCGATCTCCGTCGGAAGCGGGCGAACTGGTGGTGAGAGACCTGCGGGAGGGCTCCTACCGCATTCTCGAGCAGCTCAAGCTGACCGAGGCGAACTCCAGGAAAAGACTGACGTCGCGCCTTCGGTCGAAGGGCTGAGCCGGTCCGCCGAGGCTTTCAGGCGGATGTTCCGGCGCGGCGGGCCTTGAGCTTTTCCGCGCCGATGGCCGCGTTGTGCTCGTACATCTTCGCCAGCGCGCGCGGTTTTACGCCGATCTGGCGCACGAAGGCGCCGCGCTCAGGCGGAATGTAAACCTCGGCCGGCTTCTTCGCGACGGCGTCGAGAATGGTCCGCGCGACATGCTCGGCGGCGACCGGATTGCCGGCGAAGGCAAGCGCCATGGCGTCGTCCTCAGCTTCCTGCTCCAGCATGGGTGTTTCGGTCGCCGTCGGATAGACGATCGTGAAGCGGACGGGACTGTGACGTTCCTCGATAGCCAGGGCATGGTGGAAGGCCCGCAGCGCGTGCTTTGCCGCGGCGTAGCTCGCTATGCCGGGGAAGGGCAGGAAGGCGACCATGCTGGCGACCGTCATCAGATGGCCGGAACCCTGCGCCTTGAAGCGCGGCAACGCGGCCAGCATGCCGATGGCCGCGCCCATGAAATTGGTGTCGAGCGTGTGCCTGTGCTTCTCGATCGGCACATCGGCCGCAAAGCCGGTATGGACGATGGCCGCATTGTTGATCAGGACGTCCAGCCGACCGTGTTCCGCCCAGACCCGATCGAGCACCGCGTTCCAATTTTCCTCCGAACGGATATCGAGGCGGCTCGCGGATGCATTTGCGCCGACCTCGTCGGCCGCGGCGCGGGCTCCAGCTTCGTTGATGTCGGCCAGGATCACCTTGTGGCCGGCGCTGGCGGCAAGCTTTGCCGTTGCCGCTCCGATGCCGCTCGCGGCGCCGGTAACCAGTATGATCCTGGAGCTTTCTTTCCTGCTCATCGCGATGCCTTTGTTCCAGTGCCGGCGTTTTCAGAAATAGGTCCGGATCGATCCGGTGACCCGGTAGGACGGATCGACAAGGTGGATGACCCGCCATTTGTCGAAAGTCAGGCATGGGTGCGAGATGCCGAAGCCGATCAGGTCGCCGACCCGCAGCGGCGAACTGGCCGGCAGCGAAAGGTGGCAGTGCTGGTCGTTCAGCCTGGTCACCACATACCCCGCCGGCACCGGCTGAGGCGCCGTCATGCCGCCATCCGGCCGGTACCAGCTCAGCGCCACCGGCAGGTCGTCATAGGAGATATCCCGCTTGCCGAAGCCGACGATTGCCTTTTCGGCTTCAGGCCGCGACTGCACGTAGGCCCACACCTCGAGCGCGGGTTCCAGACCGCCATGCGAGTCGGCGAGCGTGCTGTTGCGCTCCCGCATCGCGTCCATGGCGCGAACGTAGAGCACCGAATCGTGCGTGATGTAGCAGCCCGAGCGCAGCAGGATCCGCGTCTTTCGGTCGAGCCTGGCCGCAGACAGCCGCGTGGCGACAACGTCGAAGAAGGACGATCCTCCCGCCGAAAGCAGCACCGTGCCTTCGGCGAACAACTGCTGCGAAGCGCATCTTTCGGCAAGCTCGACCATCGTGCCGAGCAGGCTTTCCACCTGCGCCAGGGTTTCAGTGTTCGACGAGCCTCGAATGAGCCCCTCGAAGCCTTCGATGCCGGCGAGCGCCAGGGTGCCTGACGCATGCACCGCCCGCGCCAATGTCATGGCCTGCTCGACCGTGCGGCATCCGGTCCGTCCGCCGACATAGCCGAGCTCGACCAGGACTTTCATGGGACGGCCAAGGGTCGCTGCCCTGGCGGCAGAAGCCAGGGCTTCGACATTCGACAGGTCGTCCACCAGGCAGAAGAACTCGAACGCCGGATCATTCGCCAGTTCGCGCATGACATAGTCGATCGCGCTTTTGCCGATCAGCTGATTGGCGAAGAAGATCCGCGAATATCCGAAGGCGCGCGCGACCTGGAGCTGATGCGCCGTCGCGACGGTGATGGCCCAGGCGCCGTCATCGAGCTGCATGTCGAAAAGTGCCGGGCACATCGTCGTCTTGCCGTGAGGGGCAAGAGCCATGCCGCTGTCTTCGAGAAAGGATTTCATCCATTCGCGGTTATGGCGGAGCGCATCCTGTTTGATGACGGCCGCCGGGAGCGGAATGTCTTCCCGCAGCAGGCTCCATCGCTGGTCCGCGACGGCTTCAATCGTAACCTCCGAGATCGTTCCCGGCACGCCTTTGTCGAGCGGGCTGAGAGACGGATGGGCGGCCTTCGCCGTTGCCGAAACTGTCATGTCGTCGATCCGGAAGTTGATTTTGATATATCGTATTGCAAAATTGCCAAGCGTTGCAAGTGGCGTTGAAGGGCCTCTACAGCCTTAGCCATAGGCAACAGGTCGACGCTTCGGTCAGGGTGGAGACAATCTTGGCGGCGGCCGACGCCCGCTGATCGCAGCGATTATCCAGTTATTTCGGCTTTGCGCATTTCGGCGACGAGCGAAGTGCGGTTCCCGACATCGAGCTTTGCGAACAGGCTCCGCAGATGGGTCTTCACCGTGGGCAGGGAAATCGCCAGTTCTTCGCCGATCTCCTGGTTGGTCAGGCCCTTGCCGACCAGGTCGGCGATCTCGAGTTCCCGCTTCGACAACAGGAATTCCCTTGCGAGCCTTCTTCTGGCCCGATCGCGCATCACCCTTGGATGCAGCGCAAGGCTGGCCTCGACATAGCGCTGCATGCTCTGGGCCAGCTTCCAGGTTTCCGCCGAGACGCAATCCTGGTCATCCCTGGCCACAAGTCCTAGCCCGGCAACCGCGCGGCCTTCATGCCAGAAAACCATCTCCAATGCGTCCTTGATCCCGCTGAGCGCCATATACGGCCGGTACAAATCGAGGGCCTCGCTTTCGCAGCATGCGCGCTGCAAGGTCTGGGTGCGCGCCTGCCGGCTGATCATCCGCACAGGACTGCACGGGTCATGTGCATAGAAGCTGGATTGGTAGATGTTGAGCCGATCGAGATCGACAGCCCTGCAGGCCGCTATCTGCATGCGCATCCTCTCGTCGATCCAGTAGAAGATCGAAGAAGGTATGTGCGTCGCGTCCATGGCGAACTGAAGCAGTTCGACGATCGGCCTGGTCTCCTCGCCGTCCAAGACAAATTGGGTCGCGCTCATTCTGCGCCTCGACTGCATCCGGTTTCCAAGCCGCAAGATTGCGTTCGATCGAAGGTCAAATCAACATCTTCCGTCGCGATCGCGTGCTTGAGGAAAATCATCCTTTCGGACGATGGACCTGGTGAACCTCCTCAATGCCAAGATGGGGCATTCCCGAGCGGCGGTATGCCGTGCCCGGGACTCAACCCTTCCGCCGGAAAACGACCTGCGCCGATCGAGGCCATGCGGGGAGAGATGAATTTGTCCATCGCGCCGCCAAGTGGCGACCTTGCGCCCCACGTCTTTCGCGGCGACATGACGTTCCGCAACTCGGACGCCGGCATTCTGCGCTTTCCCTTTCCCCTGGACACCGACCGTTTCGAGATGAAGGGGGTGGGTATCGAGCCGCAGGATCGAAACGGGCCGACCGCGGCCTACAGGTCGCTCTTCGATGTCGATGAGCACTACCTGGACGAGGTTGCCGAACGGGCATTCGTGCTCGATCGCGACCGCTCGCGCTATCACATCATGCCCCACATGGAAGAGGCGCAGTGGGAAGCGACGGACTACATCATGCGCGCTTTGGCGCGGGATTTTCCGGCGTATTTCTCCTATCGGCGGGAGGACAGGAACTGCCGGTGGGAGAACCGCCTGCTGGGAGAGCGGCGGGATTTCGTCTTTGGCCGCGCCGAAACGCTTCCCTGCGAGGCGTTCGAATACATCACCCGCCAGGCCCAGGGCGATTTCGTGCTCATGGATCAGCGGCAGGGCACGCTGTGGCTGGACGGCGGCATGGTGACCGCCTCATACGGCTGGTCGTTTGATTTCATCCTGGGAATGAACTGGCATGACTGGCATGGAACGCTGGTCGGAGCGGCGGCGGAGAGCCGAGTCATCGACCAGGCGTTGCGGATGACGATGATGCTGTCTGCCGAGGCGCCGCAAAGGCGGGTTACCTGGGTGCACGCCGTGCGGCCGCGTCTCGACAAGTCGCTGGAGAACAAGATCGTCTGGCAGCACGACATCGATGGCGTCACGGCAGAGACGGTGCCCGACGACATCTTCGTGCGCAGCGAATTCCAGCAGCTCTATCGCCTGCCGCGCAGCAATGCGATCATCTTTGTCCTGCGCAACTATCTGCTGTCGTTGCGCGACGTGGCGCGGGTGCCGAAATGGGCAGCGCGTCTGCACCGCGTGCTGCGCGACCTCGATCCCGGGCTTGCGCGGTTTTCCAACATCCACTTCCGGCACGAATGCGTCGACTGGCTTGCGCGGTTCGACGACGGGCGACCGCTTTCGCCAGGCGCCGGCCCCGACACCGACCGGCTGGAGCCACGCCCTTGACCATCGGTACCGACAGTTCGTCGAAGCCTGCCTACGGCACGCTGACCTGGGGAGCCGCGCAGCAGCACGTCATGGTTTCGGACGAGGCGGGCCTAATCGCTGTCGAGCGTCTCCTCGCGACGCCATGTCCTGGCGGCGCCGGGTCCATACGCATTCACATGCTGGGGCGTGAGGACCGGATCGCGCCCTCGTTGAAGGCATCAACAGCCGGCATTGAACTGCACGCCGCTGAACCGGATTTTTCCGATGCGCTCTCGGCTCGAATGGATGCCATGCCGGCGGCGGGCAGGCTCTATGTCGCGGGTTGTGAACCCTTCCTCTCCCTCGTGCGCCGGCTGGCGCGGGACCGGGGCCTTGCCGCCGACATTCTGCTTGCGGAACTGGTTGGCGCTGGCGCGCGGCGGGCTCAATGCGCACATTGCAAGACGGTGTATGACGGCATTGCCCACCGGGCCTTCGACTGCGCTTGCTGCAAGGTGACATTGGTCGTGCGGGATCACTACTCGCGGCGTATAGGCGCCTATCAGGCCGTCGTCCTCTATCCCTCGGATCCCAACATGCCCGCCTTGCGGCGAGAGCCTCTGTGATGGATCCCGCCGACAAGGGATTCCTGAAGCTGAGGCTGGCCGGTATCGAGACCGTCGCCGGGGGTGTGAAGAGCTTTTTCCTCGAGCATCCACGGGGGCTCGATCTACCGGCTTTTTCGCCCGGGTCCCATCTTGTGCTGCTGCTCGACACCGGTGGGCGCATCCGCCGCAATGCTTACTCGCTGACCGGCGATCCCGATGATCGCGGCCGCTACGCGATCTCGGTGCTGCGGCAGCCCGACGGGCGCGGCGGCTCGCGGTTCCTCCATGAAGGCCTTCGCGTCGGCGACGAATTGACCGTTCGCCGGCCGTTGAACTTCTTCCCGGTGGATCGGCTGGCACGGCGCCATCTGCTGATTGCAAGCGGCATCGGGATCACGCCGTTTCTGAGCATGGCGCGCGAGCTCGATCGCGTGCGTGCGGACTTCGAACTGCATTATTCGGTCCGCTCGGCCGAGGACGCGCCCTTCGTCGCGACGCTTCGCGCCCGCTATGGTCCGAAGGTGCATGTTCACGACAGCGCCGCGGGAACGCGCCTCGATATTTCCGGTCTGCTGGCTGGCCAGCAGGCAGGCACCCATGCCTATGTCTGCGGATCGCCGAGGATGATGGACGCGGCGATCGAGGCAACTGGCGCCGTGGGCTGGCCCCCGTCATGTTTTCACGCGGAACGGTTCAAGGCGGCGGTGGGAGGCGTACCGTTCTCGGTGGTGCTGCCCGAGAAGGAAGAGCGCGTCATCGAGGTTTCCTCCGACCAGTCGATGCTCGAAGCGCTGGAGGATGCAGGCGTCGAAATCGATTCCATGTGCCGCGTCGGAGCTTGCGGCAAATGCCGGCTGAAGGTGCAAGGCTGCACCGGCAGGATCGTCCACAACGACCACGTTCTGGATGCAACGGAGCGGGCCGAAGGAACCGCCATGATGCCTTGCGTCTCGAGGGTGATGGGCGGCCAGGTGACGGTCCAGGCATGACCCATGCACCGGCGATGCCGGGTGAGGTCACGGATCGCAACATTCTCGGGGCTATCCGCAGCTTCTCGGCGGCGTTCAAAAGTGCGAAAAAAATCGACTAAAACGCTCCGCACCGTAGCAAACCAAGGCGATATATCCTATCAGAGGCTAGCATTGAATAACGGCCCAAGAAGGCGCAATCCGGCCGCGGGTGGAGGAAATCAATGACGGCGCTCGGGAGGAGCTAGCGGTCGCATGAGTGTCAGGTTAGCCGTCATTGCCGACGATTTCACCGGCGGTCTGTTCGTTGCCAGCAACCTCGAAAAGATCGGCATTCCCGCCCTTTATGTCTGCGATCCGGATATCCTGCCGTCGATCGGCGATCAGGATGTCGTGGTGATCGCCACGCGCCTGCGCTTCATGCCGCCAGCCGAGGCGGTAGCCATGCTGGATTCCTTGACGACGGCTCTGGACGCCATCGGCACCGAGCATGTTTTCTACAAATACTGCTCCACCTTCGATTCCACCGACGAAGGCAATATCGGTCCCTGCGCCGACTTCCTGGTCAAGAAGTACGACCAGCCGCGCCTGATCTTCGGCCCTGGCTATCCCGACCTTAGCACCTACGTGCATGAAGGCTACATGTTCTACAAGGATCGCCTGATCTCGGAATCGATCAAGCGCTTCGATCCGATCACGCCGATGAACGACCCGGACATGGCGAGGGTGCTGCAGCGCCAGACCGCCGAGAAGGTCGGGCTGCTGCCGCATCGTGTCCTGCATCGCGGCTCGGCCTTCGCGCATGACTATGTGCGGGACCAGCAGGACAAGGGCGTGCGCTACTTCCTCATGGACTGCGTCGACAATGACGACGTGGCGCTTGGCGCGGCAATCTTCCGGCGCGACCGTATCACCAGCGGTGCCGATGCCTTGGCGATCGAACTGGCCTCGCAGTGGGAAAAAGAAGGCGTCCGGCGCGCTCCGCAAGACCGGCCGAGGCCGATCCGCGGGCAGGGCGGGGAGGCGGTTCTGGTGGGAAGCTGCAGCGAAGTCACGCTGCGGCAGCGCGATCACTTCGCGCTTTCCAACCCGGTTCTCGACATCGACATCCGCGAGGCCGAGGGCGATATCCTGACCGAGAGATCCCTGGAGTGGGCGCAGACGCCGCTCGATGCGGGACGAGCGATCGGATTTTCGGTCGCCGGCGATCCGGATGCCGTCACACGGGCGCAGTCGATGTTCGGCGTGATGGGGGCGGCGCGCAAGGCCGAAGCGATCCTGGCCGGCATCGCCAGGGGATTGGCGGACAGGGGGGTTCGCAAGTTCGTCGTGTCGGGAGGCGAATCCTCCGGCGCGATCGTCCAGGCGCTGGGCATTCAGAGCATGCAGGTGCTTCCCTTCGACGAGCTCGGCGCCGGCTCCTGCGTCTCGCATGACGACAGGCGTATTTCGCTGTTCCTTAAGCCAGGAAAGATCGGCACCGAGGACGTGTTTTCCGCGGCGCTGGACAAGATGAGGGCGTGAGCGAAGGTCGCTATCGACCAGCGTTCCTCAGCGTATGCCGGGCGGGTTTGCGGGTTTGATCCGGCGTATGCGCTCGCGCAGGACCGTCAGCAGGCCTGCGCTGGCGATGATCCCCACTCCGATCACCGCCAACAGATCGGGATATTCGTGGAAGATGATGATGCCGAAGAGCATGGCCCAGCCAAGCTGCGAATAGGCGACCGGCGCAATCTGGGTCGCGTTCCCGTAGCGCGCCGCGCTCACGAACGCCCACTGGCCGAGCCCCACGCACAGGCCCGACAGCGCCATCAGCACCAGATCCTGCAGGGCAGGCGCTGTGAAGCCGTGAAGCACCATGCCGATGCCATTGACCGAGACGAGGTAGAGGAACAGCATCCCCAGGATGCTCGTCTTCTTGGCGGCGGAGCCGAGGCCTCGCATGATTATGATCGACGTGCCGGTCGAAAGCCCTGCCACCATCGCGCCGAAATGTCCGAGCTGAAACGCCTGGAAGCCAGGCTTGACCGCCAGCAGGACGCCCACAAATCCGAGCAGCACGGCGAACCATCGCCATTGCCCGACGTGTTCCTTCAGGATCAGGACGGACATGACGGTCACGAAGAATGGGGCAAGGAAGATAAGCGAGTAGGCGTCAACAAGCGGGATTGTCGTGAAGGCATAGATCGCGCAAAGGCTGGACAGCACGCCGCATATGGCGCGCAAATGAATGGGCCATGGCCGGCTCATTTTCCAGAACTCGACCCAACGCTCGTTCTCGTGGCGCGTGGCCAGGAGGACTATCGAAGCGAAGGCGTTCTCGAAGAACCCGATCTCGAAAACGCTCAAAGGCCCGTGCAGGGCTTTGGTGAAAGCGTCGGAAGTCGAGAAGCACGCATAGGCCGCGAAGGCGCAGACATAGACGTTGGTGAAGGGAGATTGCCGGCTGGCATCGGCTGCGCCTGCGTTTTTCGTTGTTTGCCGGCCGTCGCTGTGACGGCCGGAGTGCGGGAGCTGTCGGCGCGCCTCGCTCCCGTTTTCTCAGATCGACTTTGCCTGGATGGCCTTCTCGGTTTCCCTCAGAGCCTTCTCCATCTTGGAGCCGATCTCCTCCACGTCACGCTCGTCAATGATCAAAGGCGGGCAGAAGCCGACGGTGTCGCGCATCGCGCGAACCACAAGGCCGTGCTCATAGGCGCTGGCGGCAAGGCGGGCGCCAACCTGGCGCGCCGGCGCGAAAGGCGAGCCGGTTGCCGGGTCTTCGACGAGCTCGACCCCATACATGAGCCCGACGCCGCGAAGGTTCCCGACGATGGGCGAGTCCTTCGTCATCTCGGCGAGCGTCTGATGGAGAAGCGCGCCCATCTTGCGGACATGGGCGACGATACCGAGCTCTTCGTAGATCGCGATCGTTTCCGCCGCGACGGCCGCGCCGACGGGGTGAGCCGCGTTGGTGAAGCCGTGGCCGAACGAAGTGCCGCCTTCATTGTAGCGCTCGACCGCTTCGAGGATCTTCGGCGACACGATCACGGCCGCGAGCGGGAAATAGGAAGAGGTGATGCCCTTGGCGAGCGACATCATGTCTGGCGCCATGCCGACCGTCTCGCGCCCGAACCAGTTGCCGGTGCGGCCGAACCCGCAGACGACCTCGTCGTCGAGGCACAGGATATCGTATTTCGCCAGGATCTTCTGGACGGCCTCGAAATAGCCCTCGGGCGGCGGGATGATGCCGCCGCCGGCAATGACCGGCTCGGCTATGAAGGCGGCGATCGTATCCGGGCCTTCCCGCAGGATCATGCGCTCGAGCTCGCCTGCCAGGCGGGCGACGAAGTCCGCCTGGCTTTCGCCCGGCAGCTTGACCCGATAGGTGTTGGGGCAAAGCGTATGGATGAAGCCCGGGAGCGGAAGTCCGAACTCCCTGTGCATCATCTCCAGCCCGCACATGGATCCCGCCACGATGGTCGATCCGTGGAAGGCGCGGTCACGCGCGATGACCTTGCGCTTGGTCGGCTTGCCGCGCGAGGCATGGTAGAGCCAGGCCAGCTTCACCATGGTTTCGTTGGCTTCGGAACCCGAGGTCACGAAGAAGGCCTTGCCGCCCGGCATGCCGGTCAGGTCGACCAGCTTCTTGCTCAGCGTCGCCGCCTTCGGGTTCGTGCGTCCGTAGAAGCTATGGTAGTAGCCGAGCTCTTCGTATTGTTTGGCGGCCGCACGCCCCAAGCGCTCGTTGTTGAAACCCAGCGACGCGCACCAGAGTCCCGCCATGGCGTCGATGTAGCGTTTGCCGTTTTCGTCGATGACATGCGCGCCGTCGCCCTTGACGACGATGTAAGCGCCCTCGCGCGACAGGGCCTGCGGATTGGTCTGGGAATGCAGATGGTAGGCGAGGTCGGTCGCGTTGATTTCGGAATGCGCGTTCACGGCGGGCTCGTCGGTTGATTGTGGAAATTAGGAACCGATGATAATGAAAAAAATTCGATTATCAACGATCAGGTTAGGTGCACAGGGCGTCATTCGTAGAAGCCAGCACAGCGGCTTTGTCCGCGCCGGCTAGATCAGGTGACGTTTCGTTGAATCGTCACCCTGATCTAACTCCTTTTTGGAGCATGATCTTTTCCAAAAACCGGTTCCCACTTTTCGGGATCATGCTCTAAGCCGCGGCGGCAGCTTCCTTCATCATGTTCCTCGCGATCAGGATCTGCTGGATCTGGGTCGTCCCCTCGTAGATGCGGAACAGGCGGACATCGCGGTAGGCCCGTTCGATGCCGTACTCTTCCATGTATCCGGCGCCGCCATGGATCTGCACCGCCCGGTCCGCGACGCGGCCGACCATTTCGCTGGCAAACATCTTGCAGCAGGCGGCCTCGGTGGAGACATTTTCGCCGCGATCCTTCGACCGCGCCGTTTCGAGCACCATGCAGCGGGCGGCATAGGCTTCGGCCCGGCTGTCCGCCAGCATCGCCTGTATCAGCTGGAACTCGGCGATCGGCTGCCCGAACTGCTTGCGCTGCATGGCATAGGTCAGGCTGTCGTGGATGAGCCGTTCGGCCATGCCGACGCAGAAGGCCGAAATATGCAGCCGCCCCCTGTCCAGAACTTTCATCGCGGTCCGGAAGCCTTGGCCTTCCTTGCCGCCCAGGACGGCTGTGGCCGGCACGCGGCAATCCTCGAAAATCACGTCGCAGGTGTGCGAGCCGGCCTGTCCCATCTTCTTGTCGATCTTGCCGAATGACAGGCCCGGCGCGCCCCGTTCGACGAGGAATGCCGTAACCGCGCCGCCGGGTTTTTGACCGGCCTCGGCCCGGGCAAAGACCGTGAAGAGATCCGCATAGGGCGCGTTGGTGATGAAGCGCTTGGTGCCGTCGAGCACGTACTCGTCGCCGTCGCGGCGGGCGGTCGTGCGCAGCGAACCAGCGTCGGATCCGGCTTCCGGTTCGGTGAGCGCGAAGGAGCTGATCAACTCTCCCGTCGCCAGTCTCGGCAGGTAGGACGACTTCTGGGCGTCCGTGCCGTCCATCACAAGGCCCTGGGAGCCGATGCCGTTGTTGGTGCCGAACACCGACCTGAATGCCGGAGACGTATGTCCAAGCTCGAAGGTGATGCGGACCTCTTCCTCCATGTCGAGACCGAGGCCGCCATACTCTTGCGGTATCGATAGACCGAACAGCCCGAGCTCGCGCATCTCCTGCTTGATCTCGGTTGGCATCCTGTCCGTGCGGGCAATTTCGGCTTCGCGCGGGACCAGGCGTTCCCTCACGAAGCGCCGCACCGTGTCGCGCAGCTGTTCGAAGAGGTCTGCTTCAAGGGCCATCGGTCGTCTCACAATTGTCGTTTCAGCATCGCTCGGCGCGCGCCATGTCGTCTCGGTCCGCGGGAGCCCGGGCCTCTCTCGTCTTAAGCTTCGTCGTCCCGAGGAGATCGCTCAACGGTCGGAGCGACCCAGAACCAGCATCTCGTTGACGATTGAAAGCGTGAGCTCCGGCTGCTCCAGATACGGCATGTGACCGCATTGCTGGAAAGCGTGGAGGCCGACGCGGCCGGGAAGCGAATGGCAATGGGCAAACGGAATGATCCTGTCTTGCATGCCGAAGATGATGCGGACCGGGATACGCAGCCGTTCCAGGTCGGGCCGGATCGAGAAGGTCTGCGTGCCATCGCAGAAATAGCGCTCCGCCAGGCCGGCCAGCGCGCCGGACAATTCGTCGTCCTTGCGCTGATCCACCACGCTGCGCACGAAGGCTTCGGAGATCAGGCCGGGATCGAACACCAGTTCGTGCAGCCAGGGCAGGATGCTGGAAGGCTGCCTAGCCGCGACGAAGCCCTTGATGAACTGATGACGGATTTCCGGGCCGAGCCCCGCCGGCGAAATCAGCAGCAGCGCATTGATCCGGACGAACCCGCGGCTGGCGAGTCTCGCGGCCACCGCGGCACCAAAGGAATGGGCGATGAAAGTCGCCTCATCGATGCCTTCGGCTGCCATGCGCTGCTCGACCATGGCGCAGATCGCGTCGAGATCCGCCGGAACTGTCGTCGGCGATCGTCCGTGGCCAGGCAGATCGACAGCCAGCATGCGCGCCCTTGGCCGTCCGGCGGCCAGCAGGCCGCGCCAGGCATTGTGGTCAGACGCAAAGCCATGCAGGGCGACGAGCGTGCCGGGACCGTCCTTCTGCAACCACACGGCATTGAGGGGCGAATCGCCTGCAACCGGAGACGGTCTCGGGGCTGCCGCCGGCAGCTGAATGACGTCACGCTTCTGAATGCGTCCCTTCGGTCCGGAGCCGCGGACGCTGCGCAGGTCGATCTGCTGCTGCTCGGCGATGCGTCTGGCCAGCGGCGTGGCTATGATGCGGGCGGACGAGCTCTGCTGCGCCGGTTGGCTCTTGCCATTGGCGCCAACGGCCATCGGCGCCGCTTTGGCGATCGGTTTGCCTGCGGCTTCGGGCTGCTCGCCGCTTTGCAGGATATGGGCGACGACTTCGCCGACCTGGACGTCTTCGCCGGCATTGCGGACATACGAGACAACTCCGGATGCCGGGGCCTCGACCTCGACCGCCGCCTTGTCGTTGTCGATCTCGAAAAGAGCCTCGCCCTGGCTCACCGTCGCGCCATCTTCCTTCAGCCAGCGCGAAATCGTGCCGGCGTCCGTCTCCAGGCTGACCTTCGGAAAGATAACGGCAGTCGCCATGACATTATCCTTCGTTGCCGGCCAGCGTCGCCGCGGTTGGTTGGCCCATCGCCGGCGGCACGGCGCCGATCAGCCGGCTCTGAAGTTCCGCGAGCAGCGATTTGAGCTTGGGGACATAAACCGAGAGGCAGGCCTCGACGGGCGCGAGGTCCTTGATGCCGCCGCACGTGATGGCGACCAGTTGGGAACCGTCGGTTGGTCTGAAAGGCACGCCCACGGCATTTATGTAGCTGTACCAGTCTCCGAACGATGACACGAAACCATGCTTGGCGTAGCTTTCAAGCCCGCTGTCGACGGCACGCTGGATCTTGTCCTTCGTGTTGGGGTTTGTCTCGAGCAACTGGCGGACAACCCGGTCGCGCAGCGTCTCCTCCATGGCGGCCAGATAGGCCAGCCCCATCGAGGTCTGCCATATCGGCAGCCGCGAGCCGACGTTCAGCCTGAGCGTCACGGGCGTTTCCGGCCTGCAGTTGGCGACATAGACCATCTCCAGCCCGTCCCGCATGCCCATGGCCACCGCGACGCCGGTTTCGAAGGCGAGCGCCTGCATGAGCGGCTTGGCCATGTAGATCACCGCGCTGCTGCTGAGCCCCGAGTAGCCGAGCGATACGGTGGAGGGCCCGATGCTGTATCGGCCGAGCAAAGGGTCGTAGACCAGGTAGCCAAGCCCGACCAAAGTGTAGGTCAGGCGCGATATGGTGGCCTTCGGCAGGCCTGTCCGCTCGATCAGTTCCTGGTTGCCGAGCGTGACGTCCGCGGGCGTGAAGGCGCGCAATATCTGCAGTCCGCGCACAAGGGCCGAGGCGTGTTGACCCAGTTCTTCATCCGAGGGCGCGACGATCGGCTTGTTGCGTTTTCTCATGCTGCCTCCCAACAGCGCGAAAGGACTCTGCCGGCCCATGGGACCATCAGGGGCCCCACTGTGTCAGGCGCGCCAGGCGCGTCCAACAAGCTGCGCATGAAATTTGGAACTTAATTTCATTTCTATTGACTGGTGTTTTCAGCCTTGTCAATATCGCGTCACATTCACTCGATGGGGCAGGTGCGGACCGCGATGCCAAGAGACGGCCGATGCTGAACTATATCCTACGACGCAGCATCGCGATGCCTTTCATTCTGCTGGGCATTGTCACGATGGCGTTCCTGTTGACTGCCATAACCAAGGGCGATCCTCTTACCGCCGTCGTCAGCGAACAGCAGATGAACAATCCGGAGATCGTGGCTGCCGCGCGGCAGCGCTGGGGGCTCGATCGTCCCTTGCCGGAGCGCTACCTGATCTATGTCGGCAATCTGCTGAAGGGCGACATGGGAACGTCCTTCGTCACGCGCCGTCCGGTGTCGGCCGATCTCGTGGCGCGGCTGCCGGCAACGTTCGAGCTCGTCATCGCCGCGATGATCATCGGCAGCGTCATAGGCATCGTGTTCGGCCTCCTCGCGGCCTACTATCGCGACACCGCTGTCGACCAGGGCGCACGCATATTCTCGCTGTTCGGTTCTTCCGTCCCGATCTTCTGGCTGGGCCTTGCACTGCTTTTCCTGCTGTCGGTCAAATATCAGATACTGCCCGGGCCGGGCCGCATAGATCCCAGGCTTTCGCCGCCGCCCGTGGTCACCGGTTTCATGACCATCGATACCCTGCTCGCCGGGGATTTTGCCGCCTTCAAGGATGCGCTCGCCCATCTTGTGCTGCCGTCGGTGGTTCTCGGCTGGACCGTGGCAGGGACGATCTCGCGCCTCGTGCGCGCCAACATGCTGGAGGTGATGGAGCGCGAGTTCATCCTCACCGCACGGGCCAAGGGAGCCGGCGAGATGCGCGTGGTGCTGCGCCATGCCTTCCGCAACATCTTGGTGCCGGTGCTGACGGTGATCAGCTACTCGTTTGCCTATCTCATCACGGGCGCGGTGCTCACGGAGGCGGTCTTTGCCTGGCCGGGAATGGGCAGCTACGCCGTGACAGCGGCGCGTTCGCTTGATTTCCCGGCGATCATCGGCGTCACCATAGTCGGCGGCGTGATGTTCCTCATCACCAACCTGCTCACGGATATCGCCTATGTCCTGGCCAATCCGCGCGTGCGCCTGAACTGAGGGAAAGCCAGTGTCTTCGGTTCAAGCCTCATCATCGGCGCGCCTTCACCTTCCCGAATGGGCTTCGCCCGCTTTTCTGGTCGGCGGTGTCGTCGTTTTCTTCTGGTTCGTGGCTACCCTGTTTCCGACATGGCTCGCGCCCTACGATCCGCTCAAGCTCGCGGGCCGGCGGTTGCAGGCGCCGAATGCGAGCTATCTGCTCGGAACAGACGCCCTTGGCCGCGACGTGCTTTCGCGCACGATCCATGGCGCGCAGCATTCGCTGCCGATAGCGCTTCTGGTCGTGGTCAGCGCCGTGGTGATCGGGTCGGCCGCAGGCGCGATTTCCGGTTACCGGGGCGGCATTATCGGCGCCGCCATCATGCGGCTCGTCGACATCACCCTTTCCTTCCCTCCGATCCTGCTGGCTATGGCCGTCGCGGCCTCGCTCGGACCGGGGCTGGGCAACGCGGCGATCGCGATGGTGGTCGTTTGGTGGCCGGTCTATGCCCGCCTGATGCGCGCCCAGGTGCTCGAGGTGCGCGAGCGCGAGCATGTCGAGGCCGCGGTCGCGGCCGGGGCGGGCCATTTCCGCATCCTCACCAAGCATATCCTGCCGCTTTGCTGGACGCCCATTCTCGTCAGCGCGACGATGGACCTCGGCCAGGTGATCCTTCTCGCGGCGTCGCTCTCCTTCATCGGCCTCGGCGCCACGCCTCCCACACCCGAATGGGGAGCGATGATCTCGGACGGAGCGACGTTCTTCTACAGCTGGTGGATCGCATTCGGGCCGGGCATGGCCATCCTGACGGTGGTGCTGGGCTTCAACTTCATAGGTGACGGCCTGCGCGACTATTTTGACCCGAGGTCGTCCAAATGAGCGCGGCCGAGATCAACCAAGATGCCGCCGGCCAACCATTGCTGCGCATCCGCGACCTCAAGGTCGGCTTCGCGTCGCGGGACCGCGTCCTGCCCGCGGTGCGCGGCCTCAGCATCGAACTGTTCAAGGGAGAGGTCCTGGGCATCGTTGGGGAATCCGGGTCAGGCAAATCGCTCGGCATGCTCGCCTCGCTCGGTCTGCAGGCGCGCAACGCGGTCGTCAGCGGCTCCGTCGTCTTCAAGGGGCTGGAACTCGTGGGGCGTCCGCCCCGGGATATGCGCGCGCTGCGCGGGGCCCAGATCAGCATGATCTTCCAGGACCCGCTTTCGTCGCTCAATCCGGTGATGACCGTGGGCGGCCAGATCCGCGAGGCGCTTCTTCTCCACAACAGGGGCATGAGCAAGACGAAGGCGACCGAGCGCGTGCTCGAGCTTTTGCAGCTTGTCGCCATCCCGCAGCCGGACCGGCGGATCAATCAGTATCCGCACGAGTTCTCCGGCGGCATGCGCCAGCGTGTCATGATTGCCATGGCGGTTGCCAACAATCCCGAATTGCTGGTTGCCGACGAGCCGACGACGGCGCTCGACGTCACCGTGCAGGCCCAGATCATGCGCATGCTGCGCGAGCTCAAGGAAAAGCTCGGGCTCGCGCTGATCCTGATCACGCATGACCTCGGCGTCGTCGCCGGGCACGCGGACCGGGTCGCGGTCATCTATGCCGGACTGGTGGTCGAGGAAGCCGAGGTGCGAGAACTCTTCGCCAATCCCCGTCATCCCTACACGCGCGGCTTGATCGATTCGATCCCGAAGCTGACGGCCTCGAAGGAAAAGCTCTACTCGATCCCCGGCGCGCCGCCCATGCTTGGCGCGCTGCCTGAAGGCTGCGCCTTCCATCCGCGTTGCAGCTTTGCCCAGGATATCTGTCGCAAGACTGCACCTCCTGTCATCGAGCTTGGCCGGCACCGAGCGGCTTGTCACTTCGCAGAGAGCCTGCCGTCTTGGAGCGATGCCGGTCGCACGGCGCCGGCGGAAGAGCGCGCAAATGTCTGAAACGTCAAGCAGCATCCAGGCCGCGTCGGACGCGGGCTTTGCCCTGTCGGTGCGCAATCTGTCCAAGACATTCCCGATCATGGGCGGCACCGTGGTCCGTCGGGAAGTCGCGCAACTGAAGGCTGTCACCGACATCTCTTTCGACCTGAAATCCGGCGAGACACTGGGCCTGGTCGGCGAATCCGGCTGCGGCAAGTCCACGCTTGGCCGATGCCTGCTGCGCCTGATCGAGCCGACGTCCGGCAGCGTGAGCGTCAACGGCGTCGACGTCATCTCGCTCGGCCCGCAACAGATGCGCAGGATGCGCCGCCATCTGCAACTGGTTTTCCAGGATCCGTACGGCTCGCTGCATCCGCGCATGCGCATCGAGGAAAGCATCGCGGAGCCGCTGCGCATATCGACGATGAACCGCGCGCAAAGGCGCGAGCGTGTGCTGGAGATGCTCGACCTGGTCAGCCTCAGCGCCGCGCATGGTCGGCGTTATCCGCACCAATTGTCGGGCGGCCAGCGTCAGCGTGTCGTGATCGCGCGCGCGCTCGCGTTGAAGCCGGAAGTGCTCATCCTGGACGAGCCGGTCTCGGCGCTCGACGTGTCGGTCCAGGCGGGCGTGCTCAACCTTCTCCAGGAGATACAGGAGAAGATGCGCACGGCCTATGTCTTCATCGCCCATGACCTGTCGGTGGTGCGCCACATCTCCCACAAGGTCGCGGTGATGTATCTCGGCCGCTTCGTCGAAGTGGCGCCGGCGGAGAAGCTCTACGGCAGGCCGCTTCATCCCTATTCTCAAGCCCTGATGTCGGCGGTGCCGGTCGCCGATCCGGATATCGAGCGCAGCCGCAAGCAGATACTGCTGAGGGGCGACGTGCCCAGTCCGATCAACCCGCCATCGGGTTGCCCCTTCCGGACTCGCTGTTTCAAGGCACAGGATAAATGCGCCGAGGTGCCGCCGCCGCTCGTCGAGATCGAGCCCGGGCATCACGCGGCGTGTCATTTCCCGGGTCCGGCGGATATCGGGCTCGCCGCCTGAGCGGCGGAAATTCCAGCAGAGCAAGAAAGCGAGAACCCATGTCGGAATCCATTAGGCCCGCGGGTGAAGCCGCATCCCGTTTGCCGCTGGCAGGCATCAAGGTGCTGGACCTTTCCCGTGTGCTGGCCGGCCCCTGGGCGACGATGACGCTGGCGGATCTCGGCGCCGAGGTCTGGAAGATCGAGAACATCGACGGTGGGGACGACACGCGTGCCTGGTCGGTGCCGAGCTACAAGGGCGTCAGCACCTATTACCTGTGCGCCAATCGCGGCAAGTCCAGCATCGCGGTCGACATCAAGCATCCCAAGGGTCATGAGATCATCCATCGCCTGGCAGCGAAAGCCGACGTGGTCATAGAGAATTTCCGGGCCGGCACGGTTCAGCGGCTGAAGATCGACTACGAGACGCTGAAGGTTTTCAACCCTGGCATCATCTATTGTTCGATTTCCGGCTATGGGCAGACCGGTCCCGAATGGGACCGACCCGGCTACGATTTCGTCGTCCAGGCCGAAAGCGGCCTGATGTCGATCACCGGCCCCGTCAACGGCGAGCCCCAGCGCATCGGCGTTGCGATGACCGACATCATCGCAGGCATGGTTTCGGTGCAATCGGTGTTGGCCGCGCTTTATCAGCGTCGGGAGACCGGCCAGGGGCAGTATATCGACATATCGCTGCTGGAATGCGCGTTGAACACTTTGATCAATGTCGGCAGCGGCTACCTCAACGCCGGCGTCATTCCGCGCCGCTACGGCAATGCGCATCCGACGGTGGTGCCCTACCAGATATGCGAATGCTCGGACGGCAACTTCGCGCTGGCCGTGGGCAACGACAAGCAATTCACCGCCCTGTGCGAGAAGGTCGTCGGCCTGCCCGAGCTCGCCCGGGATCCGCTCTACAAGACGGCCGCGGCGCGTGCGCTGAACCGCGAAAGCCTGCTTGCCCAGTTGAGCCAGTCGTTTCGCGCGAACACGCGTCACCATTGGATGGAAGCCTGCCTGCGGCACGGCGTTCCCGCAGGCGAGGTCAAGTCCGTGCCGGAGGCCTTCGAAAGCCCGACGGTGAAAGCACGTGATGTCGTGCAGACCTTGCACAACCAGCATATCGGACCGGTCTCGCTGGTCAGGCCGGCTCAGGGTCTCGTCGCGCAGCGAGACGCAGATTACAAGGCGCCGCCCATGCTTGGCGAGGATACGACCGCAGTGCTGTCGGAGGCGCTCGGCTATGCTCCCGAGGAAGTCGAAAGCCTCATCAGACAGGGCGTCGTGCGCCAGTATTCACCTGCCGCCGCCTGACGGCGCAATGCGAGCGCCATCCCCGGCGCCTGGCATAACGAAAGGTTATCCTGCCTAAAGGTTTTTGCCAGTGTACGGCGTAGCGGCGGAGTGCAAGAAGCAGACGTAAATCGGCGGTCTTGTCGTGGGTTCGACGAAAATATGCGCAAGGCGACGACGCGCCCCTGATGCATAAGAGTTTCTTTCGCAGCGAAGGCTCGCCGGGCACTTCCCTCGAGCCCGCGACGCGCGGATTTTGGATGAGTTCAATGGGACGTCAGCTGCACTTCGTAGGCTATTGCACGATCGGGCCGTCGTGGCACAACAACGGAAGCTGGCGTCACGACGAAAGCGACGGGACCGATTTCCTCGAGCCTGGACGTTACGAGAACATCGCCCGCATCCTGGAGGCCGGAAAATTCGACGGACTGTTCTTCGTCGACGTCCAGACGCTCTACGACACCTATGGCGGCGTCTTCGATCCCTGCATCAAGTACGGCGGGCATATGTGCATGCTCGACCCGATGCAGATGCTGACGGCGATGGCGCGAGTGACCAACCACATCGGCCTGTCGGCGACGATGTCGACGTCGCTCTACCATCCGTTCCACATTGCCCGCGCCTTTGCGTCGCTCGACCATATCAGCGGCGGCAGGGCTGCCTGGAACATCGTGACGTCGGCGACGGATCGCGAAGCGCAGAATTACGGCATGGACCGGCTGCTGGACAAGGCGCAGCGCTACGATCATGCCGACGAGGTGGTCGAGGCCTGCACGGCGCTCTGGAACAGCTGGGGGCCCGATGCGCTGGTGCTTGACCGACAGGCCGGCATTTTCGGCGATCCCTCGAAGGTTCGCTACGCCAACTACGCCGGCAAATATGTGAAGACGCGCGGCCCGTTGATGACGCCGCATTCGCCGCAGGGCAGCCCCGTGCTGATGCAGGCGGGGTCGTCGGCGCGGGGACGCCAGTTCGCCGCGCGCTGGGCCGAAATCGTCTTCACGCTGCAAAACAACAAGGCCGACATGCAGGCCTTCTATCGCGATATCAAGGATCGCGTCGCCAATGCCGGGCGCGACCCTTCGCACTGCGCCATCCTGCCGGCGACGGACATCGTCATCGGCGAGACGGAATCGATCGCGCGCGAGCGCGCCGACTATATCGATTCCCTCGCCAATGCCGAGCTTGGCCTTTCCGAGATGTCGAACCACATCGGCGTCGACCTTTCCGGCTTTCCGATTGACCAGCCGCTGAACGAGATGGAGATCACGCAGGGCGCACGCGGGGTGTTCGACATCATCATGAGCGGCGGCAAGGGCAAGACGCTGCACGATGCCGGCCACCAATACGCGACCACGCAGATGTCGCCGCAACTGGTCGGCACGCCGATGATGATTGCCGATCACATCCACGAGCTGTTCGAGGCCGAAGCCTGCGACGGCTTTGTCATCTGCCCGTCCATCACGCCGGGATCGTTCTACCAGTTCGTCAAGTCGGTGGTGCCCGAGCTTCAGCGCCGCGGCATTTACCGCCGGGATTATTCAGGCAGGACGTTCCGGGAAAATCTGCGCTCCTGACGGAGTCGCGGCGGGGCTCATGGCGCCAGGGAAGCATGAATTTTGATCGAGGGATGATATGAGCGGTTCTTCTGGAGGCACGGTACGAAGCAACAGCTTCGAGCCTACGCCGGACGTGGTGGCGATGCTGAAGGAGCGCGCCCGCTTCGTGCGGCTGGAGACGATCCGGCTGATCGAGATCGCCAAGACCGGCCACTACACGTCGGTGTTCTCGGCTGCGGAAATATTCGCCGCGCTCTATTACGACGTCATGCGGCTGCGTCATGGCGATCCGAAATGGGCCGGCCGCGACCGCTTCACCATCGGCAAGGGGCACGCGGCGGTTGGCCTGTTCCCGATCTACGCCGATCTCGGCTTCTTCCCGAAGGAGTGGCTCGATCAATATACGCGCCTCGGCAGCCCGCTTGGCGATCACCCCGACATGAGGAAGGTGCCCGGCGTCGACTTTTCGTCCGGCTCGATCGGCCATGCGCTGTCGAATGCGCTGGGCATGGTGCTGGCGCAGCGCTGGACCGGCGAGAAGGACTACCGGGTCTTCTGCATGATGGGCGATGGCGAGATGCAGGAAGGGCAGGTGTGGGAGGCCGCCATCAACGCCGCCCAGCATCGGGCCCGCAATCTCATCGCCATCGTCGACCGCAACGGCTACCAACTGGACGGCCGCGTCGACGATCTGATGAACATCGAGCCGCTCGACGAGAAGTGGCGCGCCTTCGGCTGGGAAGTCCATGAGGTCGATGGCCATGACGTGGCGAAGGTGACGGAGCTGCTGCGCCGGGTGCGGGCCGACGACGAGCGCACCAAGCCCTGTATGATCATCGCCAGGACCAGCAAGGGCAGGGGCGTTTCCTACATGGAAACCGAGCCGGGCTGGCACCTGGGTTACCTCGACCCGTCCGATGCCGAAAAGGCCATCGGCGAGATCAACGCACTGGATGCTTGAAATGAACGGTCCGCTGTCTCCCAATTCCTGGCAATATCGCGGCCTCAATGCCGTCAACCCAGGCCTAGACCATCTGTCCAACGGACTGATCGACCTGGTGAAGGCAGGCCATAACGTCATGGCCGGATCGGCCGACCTTCAATATTCGAACGGCCTGAACCGCTTCGCCGCTGCCTACCCCGACCGCTACGTCTCCTTCGGCATATCGGAGCAGAATATGGTCAGCACCGCCGCGGGCATCGCGACCTGCGGCGTGATGCCCTTCGTGGCGACCTTTGCTTCCTTCCTTGCCCTGCTTGCCTGCGAACAGATCAGGATGGACGTCGCCTATTCCGCGCAGCCGGTCCGGCTCGTCGGCCATCACACGGGCATCTCGCTCGGCTTCTACGGCACGTCGCACCATGCCACGGAAGACATCGCCATCATGCGCTCGATCGCCGACATCGCGGTGGTGTCGCCGGCGGACGGTCCGCAACTGGAAGCGGCGATCCGCGCCTCCGCCGATTACGACAAGCCGATCTACTTCCGCATCGGCCGCGGCCGCGATCCCGTCGTCTATCAAGGCACGCCGACGTTCACGTTCGGCAAGGCGCATGAGCATTTCAAGGGCGAGGACCTGACCATCATCGCCTGCGGGATGGCCGTGCACGGCGCGCTCGAGGCCGCCAAGACGATGAATGCAGGCGGGCACTCCGTCGGCGTGATCGACATGGCGTGCATCAAGCCTCTCGACCGGGAAGCCATTCTCGACGCGGCATCCCGCTCGAAGAAGATCATGACAGTCGAGGAGCACAATGTCATGGGCGGACTTGGCGGTGCGGTCGCCGAAGTGCTCGCCGACGAGGGAATGGGCGTAAAGCTCAAGCGTCACGGCATCTACGACGAATACAGCCTGATCGCGCCGCCCACTCATCTCTACGCTCATTACAAGCTCGATGCCGCAGGCATTCGCAGCGTCGCCGAAGCCTTCATCGCCTGAGCCAAGAGCCCGACGGAGGCCGCCGCGCCAACTGGCCGGCGGCCTCTCGCGAATGGGGCGGATCCTACTTGCCGCCCGAGGCCTTCTTTCTGCGGCGTGCTTCCGCCACCGCTTCCTGCAACTGGGCGTGGCTGAGGCCGCCGAAGACGATGAAGGACTCCACCAGCCAGGAGGGTGTGCCTTGCAAGCCGATCGTATCGGCCTGCAGCGCGTTTCGGGCGAGCAACTTGTCGATGTCGGCCTTATGCGCCGCTGCGTCCCTGTTCAACCTCGACATGTCGATACCGGCCCCGGCCACGACGACCGTGACTTCCTTATTGTGCTGGAAGCGTTTGGGCGACGACATGAGCGCGTCGTGCGCGGCCTCGTACTTCTCCTGCCATTTGGCCGCGAGCGCCATGCGGGCCGCATATTCGGACACCGGACCGAACACTGGCCAGTCTTTGTAGACGACCCGCACCTTGCGGTCGCTCGCAAGGAGCTTCTTCAATTCCGGGTGGCTCTTGCGGCAATAGGGGCAGTTATAGTCCATGAACTCCGCGATCGTGATGTCGGCATTCTTGGCGCCGACGAGCGGCATGTCGGGATCGTTGAGGACCTGTCCAGGTGTCAGTCCTTCCTGGGCGCGAGCCGGCAGGAAACGCAGGAGCGTCGCGGCTGCAGCCAAGTTAGAGGCGCCGAGCAGGAGACGCCGGCGGCTGATGGGAATTTCGTTCAGCATGAAATGACCTTTGAGGCGGCATCGCCACCCTTCACATGGGATGAAAGAAGCGCGCCGGCGGCACCCGCCAACGCGCACCGGATTCAGGCGGTGAAGAAAGGTCGGGGCGGTTTCGGTTCCGCCTCGCGGAAGATGGACTTCGTCGCGGGGAGACTCATCGCGGGATTGCAATGCCTGGAGGTTTGCGCCTCGCCGCCGGTCAAGTCTTGCGGCAGGCCGATCTGAAGAAAGCAGGGTACACCCGACGTTCGCACTGTGCGATAGCAGGGCTTGAAGGTCGAACGCTCCATCGTGGCCGCCGATGAAACGAGGGTGATGACGGGCCGCGACAGCGACGAGGCCAACGCCCAGGATGGCCACATGCCGGAGGCGATCGCCACCAGCAGGAACCCCAACGCGATCATGGATGCATAAAGCCGCATGGCATCATCCTAGCCCAAGCCTCCCGAAAGTGGGAACCGGTTTTGGGAGACATGCTTTGGACCAGGAAAGGCTTCGATCGTCCGGCGGGGTAAAGACCTGAGCTGGATGCGAGCCCTGCTTCGCGCCACGAATCCAGGGGAGAAGCTGACCAGGAGAGCATGTCGCTCAGGCGGGCCGCGCCTTATGGAACGATCGCTTGAAATGGATCAGCGGCTCACCGCCGAAATGCTCCATGTCGCGGACATCGCCGATCATGATCTCATGGTCGCCACTCGCAATGATGCTGTTCACATCGCAGTTGATGCAGGAAACCGCGCCATCGATCATCGGCAAGCCGGTGTCGGAGAGCCGATGGCCGACGGAAGCGAACTTGTCGGCGGCCTTGCTAGCGAACAGCATGCAGATGTCGCGCTGCTCACTGCTGAGGAAATTGATGCAGAAGCGCCGCTTCTCTTTCAGCACCGGCAGCGTGTTGGAGGTCTTGTCGACCGAGATCAGGAACTGCATGGGCTCCAGTGAGAGCGCGATGACGGCGCTCATGGTCAAGCCATGCAAGGTTCCGTCGCCGGCCGCCGTCGTGACGACCGCCACGCCGGATGGCCAATGGCTGGACACGGTCTTGAACAGATCGCGGCCGACCGGCACAGCGGCAGGCGGGATGACGACGGGAGCATTCATGTTCGGTGCGTCCTATGATCACGCTTTTGGTATTGCGAGCATGCCGAAGGGGGATGGTTGCGTAAACGCGCAAAATTCTTGGTGTCCCATAACAAATCCTTTTGTCAGCGATCATCGGACGAAAGTCGTGTCGAGATCTAAGCCACTGAAATTATTGCAATGAGCCGCCGGTGCGGGTTTAGCGAGGTTATCGATCAGATCGGAAAAGATACGAGTAAAAAGGGGCAGTCTGCTTACGCGCCGACTTGCGGATGGCGTCCGATTGGCATTAAAATTCGTTATGTCATTGCTGCGCAAAAGCATCCCCTCCCTGGTGTCGCTGATCTCCTTCGAGGCAGCCGCGCGGCTGATGAGCTTCACCAAGGCCGCGGACGAATTGAACATCACGCAGGCGGCCATCAGCCGGCAGATTCGCGAGCTGGAAAACTTTCTCCAGATTCCTCTTTTCGAAAGAGGGCACCGGTCGATCGAGCTCACGCCCGCGGGCGCCATGCTCAATGCATCGCTGCCGGTGCATCTGACGGCTATAGCGTCTCTCGCGGACCGAGTGAGGGAGCTGCGCGATCCGCAGGCGATCGTCGTCGGCACGACCCATGCTTTCGGCACCTACTGGCTGGCGCCGCGGCTTGCCGAATTCAGCAGTCTCCATCCCGATGTGGATCTGCGGCTGGCAGTGAATGATGAACTCGTCGACATTTCAAAACAGCGGATCGACATGACGGTCCGTTTCGGCGGAGGCTCGTGGTCGTCGATGTCCGCCAGGTTCCTGGTCGGTTGCGAGGTGACGCCCGTCTGCCACCCTTCCTATTGGGACAAGCGCAAGCGTCCGACCCGACCGGCCGATCTCCTGGGCGAGAAACTGCTCGACATCGAGGGACGGTCCGTGCAGGGCGGCGGATGGAGCGACTGGTTTCATGCCCATGCCATCGACGTCACGAAAGGCAAGCACCAGATCACGGTCAACAACTTCTCGGTCCTCATGCAGGCGGCGCTGAGCGGCCAGGGCATCGCGCTCGGAGGCAGCCCTCTGATCGACGATCTCTTCTCGAGCGGGGTTCTGGTGCCGGCGCTCGACATCGCCCCCTACAGGGTGCGGGGTTCCGACTATTATGTCGTGGAGCCGGCCGGACAACTGCGCAAGCAAAGTTGCGAAATGTTCTGCGCCTGGCTTTACGACAGGATGCGCCGGGATGCGGCGATGACGAACAACGAGCATCTTCTGGCTGAAATTCATCCGCCGGCTCCATGAAATCCAGTCTGTCGAGACATCTTCACTCACCGAAAACTGCTGCTTCGGCGGCCGCGCGACGAATGGCGAAGACTGGCTTGATTGCCTGAAATCTTTGGTGTCTTGACCTTCGGGCGTGTTTCTTCTTGTGTCGGACTCAAGGCTCCGCAATTCGAGGTGACGATGAGCAACAATGTCGAGGAAAAGGCCGCCGCGGACCGGCAGCCGAAGCGCATTGTCGCCCGACGCCCGCAGCGCAAACCCGGCCAGTTGCGCTTCCGCAAGCTGCTCGATGCCCTGGACGAATTGCTTGCGACCAGCAACGTGCAGGACATCGGCCTGTATCAGATCGCCGCCAAGGCGAAGGTACCGAACGCGTCGGTCTATCATTTCTTTCCGAGCACCGAGGCCGCGCTGCTTGCTCTGGCCGAGGTGCATCACAACGCGTTGCTGGAGCTGTCGAAGCTGCCGCTGGAGGTTCGGCCGGCGCGTTGGCAGGACCTGTTCCGGCTGAAGGTGACCAGCGCGGCTCAATATCACAACAACCATCCGGCCGCGTTGCGATTGTTCCTGGGCGCCAATATCAGCCTGGAAGTCAAGACCGCCGACATATCGCAGTTGCACCGCCTCGTTGACGGCCGGTCGCAGCTTCTGTCCTACTATTTTCATATGCCTTCGGTCCCGGATTGGGAGCGCCGGCTTGCTACATATTTCTCGATGATAGACGGCGTCTTTTCGCTGTCATACAGCGAGCATGGCTATATCCGCGACGACTACATCGCGGAAGCGCATCTGGCGGGCGTTGCCTATCTGCGCTGCTATCTTCCGGAAATTCTCATGCCGAGGGAACAGAGCGAATAGCGGTTGCGCCACGGGCAATTTCGGGGCTTCCCCTCCGGAGCGTGTAAAAGCGTGGCGGCCCGGCAAATTTGAAAGCCGAGCCGCCTGATAGACGCCGGATTGCCGCGATCAGTTCTGCAGGTTTTCGCGGAACGTGGCGTACTGGTACTCCTTGCGGAACACTCCGCGACGCTGCAGTTCCGGAACCACCGTCTTGACGAACTGGACATAGGTTCCCGGGCTGATCGACGGGCAGATCATGAAGCCGTCGCAGCATTCCGCTTCGAAGAAATCCTGCAGGTGGTCGGCAATCTGTTTCGGCGTGCCGATGAGCTGCGGCGTCATCTGGCTGGTCGCCCAGGCCTTGCCGGCCTGGCCCAGCGTCAGCCCATCCTTCTTGGTTCCCTGCAGCATCACGTCGAGTATGCCGCGGCAACCCTGCGTCAGCTCGAGATCCTCGAGCGGCTTGTCGAGGGGCTCCTTCGACATGTCGACGCCGAGGGCATTGGAGATCTCGGCGACGCCGAGCGTGGGGCTTGCGTATTCATTGATGGCCGCGGCGCGCTCCCTGGCGATCGATTCCGTGTCACCGAGCACGATGTCGACGGCAGGCACGATGGCGCACTCATTCGGCTTGCGCCCGCTGGCGACGACGCGGTCCTTGATGTCGCGGTAGAAGGCCTGCATGTGCTCCTTGGAGTTCTGCAGCGTGAAGATGACCTCGGCCCAGCGGCCGGCGAACTCGCGGCCGCGAGGCGAGGAGCCGGCCTGCATGATGACTGGCTTGACCTGCGGCGAGCGTGGCACCGTCAGCGGGCCGCTGGTGCGCACATACTGGCCTTCATAGTTGGCGTAGTGAACCTTGTCGGCGTCGGCGAAGATGTTGTTCTCGCGATCGCCGACGAGCGCTCCCGGCTCCCAGCTCTGCCAGAGCTTGTTACAGGCTTCCAGCACCTCATCGGCCATGTCGTAGCGTTTGTTCTTGTCCATCAGCGCATCCATGCCGAAATTCTTGGCCTCGCGCTCCATCGCCGAGGTGACCACGTTCCAGCCGGACCGGCCCTTGCTGATATGGTCGAGCGAGGCGAAGGCGCGCGCGATGTGGAAGGGGTGGTAGAATGTCGTCGACATGGTCGAGGCAAGTCCGATGCGCGAGGTGACGCGGGCCATGGCGGCCAGAAGCTGCATCGGGTCCATCATGCATTGCTGACCGCCTTCCTTCAGGTTGGTGCGGTAGCCGCCGGCGTAGGAATCGAACAGCATCAGGAAGTCGACGAAGAACAGCCCGTCGAATTTGCCGTGCTCCAGGACACGGGCGATCTCCTCGTAACGGACAGGATCGAGCATATCCAGGCCGTCGCTTTCCGGGTGCCGCCAGCTGCCGTAGTGATGCCAGGTCGGCCCCGCCAGCACATAGCCTATCAGGTGCATTTGCCGCTTCGACATGGGTGGGAATCCTCCGCGTGGCCGGGACAGTCATGGTATGAGTGAGTGCTAGAATTACAGAGAAACTTATTCATTATCAACAGGCATTCTGGGCGAAACGACGGTGCCGGCGATCGCGGTGGGCGACTGCCGAAGTCTCACCAAAACTGCTTGAATTTCATGAAAAATGGGCGCAAATGCTGCCGATATGGATCTCATTCCGGATTGGCAGCCATAAAGTCATTAGTCGATATTTATCATACTATTTGAACCGAGGACCACGGGAGGGACTTATGGATGCGCGCCGCATAACCGGGCATACGAAAATCATGCTGCTGATGGCGGATCCGGTCTCGCATGTGGTCGGCACGGAAGCCATCACCGCCTTCATGCGCGCCGCCGGCCATGACTTCGTTTGCGTACCTGTTCATGTGGGCGCGCGGGATCTGGCCACCGCCATCCAGGCGCTGCGCGGATTTCAAAACTGCGTCGGATCAGGCGTCACCATCCCGCACAAGATCTCCGTTCTGCCGCTGCTCGACGAACTCACGCCTCGCGCCCGGACGATCGGCAGCGTCAACTACATCCGGCGCGATGCGGATGGAAAGCTGACCGGAGACAATGTCGACGGCAGCGGTTTCGTGCGCGGCGCCACGGAGGCCGGCATTCAGCCTGCAGGACTTCGTGTGCTTCTGCTCGGCGCCGGCGGTGCCGGGCGCAGCCTGGCTTTTGCGTTGGCCGAGGCGGGCGTGGCGGAACTGGTCGTTTCAAACCGCGACCATGCCAGGGCCGTTGGGCTCGTCGATGCGGTTTCCGCCGCCTATCCGGGGGCGTCGGTTCGAACAGGTGAGGCCGACGCCACCGGCTTCGACATGGTCGTCAACGCGACTTCGCTGGGGATGATCGGCAAGGAGGATGGAGATCCCGTGGATTTCGCGACGCTATCCGCGGATATGATCGTTGCCGACATCGTCATGAAGCCGGAAAAGACCAGGCTCCTGCAGGCGGCCGAAGCCAAGGGTTGCCGCTTGCTGGTCGGTCGCCAGATGATGGACGGTCAATTGGCCCTGGCTCGGGCATTTCTGGGTCTTTGACATATGGCGTATACGACCGCCCACGGCTTCAAGCCTGGACGGGACTTCAAGGGAATGAATCAATGACAGAACGAAAGCGTCCGCTGCTGTTCGGCGCGATCGCCGATGACTTGACCGGCGGGTCCGAACTGGCGGCCATGCTGGTGGCGCGGGGCGTGCCGACGAGTTTCGCGACCAGCATCGAGGCGGACATCCCTTCCGCCTCGCTCGCGCATGTGATCGCGCTGAAAACGCGCGTGATACCGGCGCAGGATGCGGTCGATCTCGTTCTGCGGGCAGCGCGGCGGCTACAGTCGGCTGGCTGTGATCAGATTTTTTTCAAATACTGCGCGACCTTCGATTCCACGCCGGCCGGAAACATCGGTCCGTGCGCCGAGGCGCTGGCGGATCTGCTCGACGCGAAAATGGTCCTGTTTTGTCCGGCTCTCTGCGAGACCCAGCGAACGGTGTTTCAGGGCTATATGTTCGGCGGCTCGCAGATCCTGGCGGAGTCTCCCAAGCGGTTCGACCCGCTGACGCCGATGACGGATTCGAACATCGTCCGCGTCCTTGCGGCGCAAAGCCGGAGCCGGGTCGGGCTCGTTGCGCACCCGGTTGTCGATCGCGGCGCGGAGGCCATCGTCAAGCATTGCGAGAATTTGATCGGGGAGGGCGTTCGCTTTGCCGTCGCCGACACGATCTATGAGCGCGATCTGGCTTCGATCGCGGAGGCCGCGGCGCCCATGCCTTTGCTGACCGGGAATGCGTCGGTGGCGGCGCATCTCCCGACGTCATGGCGGCGCGGCGGCAAGCTTGCCAGCCCCGAGGCTGCCGCGTTGCCGGGCGTCGAAGGGCCTGCCGTCGTGCTTGCCGGCAGCGTGGCGCCGCGCACCGCCGAGCAGCTTGCGCATTTCGGCCGGCAGAATGAAGTCGTCACGATCGATCTCGGCCGCGTCATGGAAGGCGAAGATCTGCTTGCTTCGGCTTTGGCGTCGGCCGATCGAGCGATCGGCGCGGGGCAGGCGATTGCCATCGCCACGATGGCGCCGCAGGAGGAAGTCGAACGGCTGCAGGGCAAATATGGACGCGATGTGGTGGCGCGCGCGGCGGAGGATTTCCTCACCGGTCTCGCGCAACGCCTGATCTTTGAACGCGGCGTCCGTCGGCTCGTCATCGCCGGCGGCGAAACTGCTGGCGCCATCGTCCCCAAACTGCCCATCACCCGCTTCATCGTCGGGCCATATCAGGGCCTGGGCACCGGACGCATGGTGGCCGAAATGCCGTTTCCCGTCGCGCTGATGCTGAAGTCCGGCAAGCTCGGCGGGCTGGACGTCTTTTCGGCGGTGCTCGACGAAATGCGCCGGCCCGTAAGGATCGCACCCTATCTCGAACAATGGCCGCCACAGGCGAAAATCCAATGACCGATCAATCAGCAGCCATGCGTCAATCTCTGGTCGATGCCGTGCGCGCCATCGCGTCGAAAGGCTTGAACAGCGGAACCTCTGGGAACGTCAGCCTGCGCTTCGGGGTCGGCGGCATGCTGATAACGCCGACGGGCATCCCGCCCGAAAAGCTCGACCAGGCCGCGATGGTCGAGATGACGCTCGACGGCGGCTGGAACGGCGAGATCCGTCCGTCGAGCGAATGGAACATGCATGCGGCGATCTACAAGGCGTGCCCTCAGGCCCAGGCCGTCGTGCATGCCCATCCGGATCACTGCGTGGCGCTGTCCTGCCTGCGGCAGGGCCTTCCGCCATTCCACTACATGATCGCGTCGTTCGGCGGCGACGATGTTCCATGTTCCGACTACGCGCCGTTCGGCACGGCAGAATTGGCGGAGGTGGTGGTACGGGCGCTGCCGGAACGAAACACCTGCCTGATCGCCAATCACGGCATGATCGCCTACGGGCCGGATCTCGCTACGGCGGTCGCGCGCACCGAAAAGCTGGAGACGCTGGCCAGGCAGTACATGCTTGCCTCGATGCTCGGGCGCCCGGTCATGCTGACGGACGACGAGCTGAGCGTGGTCAAGAACCGGTACAAGACCTACGGCCAGCAGAAACCGAAGTAAAAGCGCAACTGGCCGGAGCCAATTTGCCGTTTAGCCGACGAACGCTTGCGGCTACTCCGCGAGGATGGTCATGTCATCGGCCGACCAGCCGATGTCGACGGCACTTCCGGTTTGGAAGACCTCGGTATTGCCCTGCGGCAGCACGCGCACTTTGAGCGTGGAGCCGGTGCCGTTCAGCTCGATCCGGTAGCGGATGCTGCCCGGCGTGTAGAGGCTCTCGCGCACGATGCCGGTGTAGGTGTTGTCCAGGCCTTGCGCTTTCGGGCCGACGGTAACGCGTTCGGGCCGGATGCAGGCGAAACGGCCGGGACCTGCGTCCTCGTCCGTGCGGATAATTGCCCGGGTGCCATCCTCCAGGACGATCTGGCAAGGCTGACCGGCCTGCTTCCCGGACACCGATTTGACGGGGAAGATCGAAGCTTCGCCGAGGAACTCGGCGACGAAGCGGCTGTTCGGCTGTTCATAGAGCGCGCGCGGGCTGCCGATCTGCGTCATGGCGCCGTCGCGCATGATGGCGATGCGGTCGGCCAGGAATGCCGCTTCCTGCTGGTCATGGGTGACATAGATGACGGTCGCGCCCAATTCCTGCTGGAAGCGTTTGATCTCTTCCTGCATCTCGTCGCGAAGGTTCTTGTCCAGCGCGCCGAGCGGCTCATCCATGAGCAGGATTGACGGATGATAGATCGATGCCCGGGCCAGCGCGATGCGCTGTTGCTGCCCGCCCGAGAGTTCCGACGGCTTGCGCGACGCGAATGCTTCAAGCCGCACCATGGCAAGGCTCTCGCGCACGCGCCTTGCGATCTCGTCCTTCGCCACACCGCGGATCTTCAGCGGATAGGCGACATTCTGGGCGACCGACAGATGCGGAAACAGCGCATAGTTCTGGAACACCATGCCGATGTTGCGCCGGTAGATCGGTTCGGGAACGATGTCGCGCCCGTCGACCACGATCTGCCCTTCGGTCGGGTCGATATAGCCCGCGATCATGCCGAGCAGTGTCGACTTGCCGGAGCCGCTCGGTCCGATGATGGCGAAGAAGTCGCCGGAATCGATCTCGACGGACGTGGGGACGACGGCCTCGAAATTGTTGTAGTGCTTGCAAAGATTTCGAATGGAGACTGCGGCGCCCCCTGCGGCACGGTTCTGACCTGTCGCGGATCGACTTGGCATCTGCAGCATCCTAGTTGTCCTTGCCGAGACGGGGCAACAAAGTTGCCGCGAGAATGAGTAGGCTTGTTACGGCGAGAATGACGCTGGCCGCGGCAGCGATTTCGGGAGTGACCTGGAAGTTGAGCTGTTCCCAAAGAAGCAAAGGCAATGTCCGCGTCGATGGGCTGCTCAGGAAGAGCGCCAGCACCAGTTCGTCGAGCGATGCCGCGAACGCGAAGATGAAACCCGCGATCACGGCCGGCCTGATCATCGGGAAGGTGATCAGCCGGAACGTCTGGAAGGAATTGGCGCCGAGCGTCATCGAGGCGATCTCGATCCGGTTCGAATAGGATGCAAGCGCGCCGCAGACAGTGATGAACGGAAAGGGCAGGCCGATGACGGCATGCGCCAGGATCACAGCCCATAGCGTGCCTTGAAGTCCTAGCCACACGCTGATCGGGAAAAGCCCGATAGCCAGAACGATCTGCGGCAATATCGCGGGCGCGACGGAAAGCGCGCTGACGATGGTGGAGCCAGGCACGCTCGCGCGAACGACCGCCAATGCCGTCGAAATCCCGGCGATCGTCGCCAGTGCCGCGGCCGCCGCTCCGATCATCATGCTGTTCAGGATGGCGGAGCGGTAATCGTCGTTGCCGATGAACTGCTGGTACCAGCGCAGCGAAAAGTCCGTCGGCGGAAACGACAGGTACGACTTGCTCTGGAAGGATACGGCGACGACGACCAGGATGGGCACCAGGAAACCAATGAGCATGGCCCCGACGAGGCCGTTCAGGAGACGGCTCCAAGCGGCCCAAAGCTTCTTCTCGGAGACGTTCATGCGAACACTCCCGCCTGTGCCTTGCCCTTGCGGCGGGAAGCCAGTTGGCTGAACCGCAGCAGCGCGAAGATGATGATGGTGAGGAGAAGCACAATGATCGCCAGCGCCGAGGCGAGCGGCCAATCCAGCAGCCTGTTGGCCTGTTCGCTGATCAGCATCGAAACCACCGTCAGGTCTCCGCCCAGAAGCGACGGCGTGACAAAGAAACCCAGCGAGGTGACGAAGACGATCGTGCAGCCCACCGCCACGTTGGGCATGGAAAGCGGCAGGGTGACGGCGAGGAACTGGCGCCATGGATTGGCTCCGAGCACCGCCGCCGCGCGCGGAAGGTTGGGGTCTATGGCGCGCAGGCCATTGAGGATGGGCACGACGATGAACGGCACCATGATGTAGGTCATGGCGATCATCAGCCCCAGGCCGTTGTCGATGAAGCGGATCGGATCCTCGATAAGGCCGATGCCGACCAGGATGGAGTTGACCGGGCCCTTGCGGCCGAGAAGGATCATCCAGGCAAAGGAGCGGATCACCGTACTCGCCCAGAAGGGCAGGAAGATCAGGAATATGCCGATGGTGGCCCATCGGCCCCTGAGCCGCGCCAGCACATAGGCTATCGGGTAGCCGATCAGCAGCGAAAAGATCGTCACCATCGCCGCGACATAGAAGGTGTTGTAGAGGACAGTCCTGATGCCCTGGTCGGTCACGACCTTCGCGTATTCCGCTCCGATCCCTTGCTGGCCGCTGAAACTCTCCGTCCCGATCACCGCCATCGGCGCGAGGAAGAAGGGCGTCAGCAGCAAGGCGACGGGAAGGTAGAGCAGGAAGCTGCGGTGCTTCATGACGTCAACATATCCTCACATGCGGATCCGGGCGTGTTGGACGGCGCAACCACTTCAACAGATTGTCAGGCTCTCGCACAAGCGGCGCTGGCGGCGTCGAATTGGCGAGCAGTGTCGAATTGGCACGAAAGACGGGACTGCGCGGGTAACGAGTCGCCCGCGCAGTCCCGTCCCGGGAGGGGCCCGCTTATTTCGTCACGACCCAGGTGTTGAAGCGGTCGTAGATCTTGGTGCCGTTCTCGAGCCAGTAATCGCCATCAATCGCGACCGAAAGCTTACGGTTTTCCGGCGAGCTCGGCATGCGCGCGCGCTCCTCCGGCGATAGGATGTCGAACGCCTTGTCGTTCGTCGGTCCATAGGGGATCAGCTTGGAGAAGGCGGCTTGGACTTCCGGGTCCATGCAATGCGCGATGAACTTCATCGCGGTGTCGCGGTTGCGGCCACCCTTCGGCAGGCTCCAGATGCCGGGCGTGTGCAGCGAGTAGTCGAACGTATAATCGATCGGGCCGCCCTGCTGCTTGACCGGGTCGACACGGCCGTTCCAGCACATGCCGAAATCGGCGTCGCCATTGGCGAGAAGCTGGGCGCTCTGCGCGCCGGACGTCCACCAGGTGATGGACGAACGGATGCCGTCGAGCATGGCGAAGGCGCGGTCGATATCCAGCGGATAGAGCTTGTCCAGAGTCTGGCCGGCGCCCAGCGCCGCCACTTCCATGGTCTGCGCGGCGTTCTTCCAGAGTGTCCTGCGACCCTTGATCTTCGGATCGAAGAATTCCTGCCAGTTCTTCGGGCGGCCGTCCTTGGAATCGGTGTTCCAGCTAAGGACGCAGCCGGCGATGTAGCACGACGTCCAGTATTTGCTGGCGGCGCCAGCGATGAGCCCTTCCTTCGGAACGACGCTGTAGTCGATCTCGTCGAGGAGGCCGGCAACGGCCAGCGGCGCGGCTTCCGAGGAATCCGTATCCGTGACGTCGATGTCGACTGCGCCGGCCTCGACCATCGCCTTCAGGCGGGCGCCTTCCATGTAAGGGGCGCTGATGATCTTGATGCCGGTTTTCTTCTCGAAGGTATTGAAACATGCGGCCTTGAACGCATCGCCCAGCGCGCCGCCGCCATTGGCGACGGAGAGCGACGTCGGCGCTGCCCGGCCGATCGCCGGCATTGCAAGAAATGATGCCGCGGCGGCCGTACCGGCGCCCAGCTTCAGCACGCTGCGTCTGCTCAGACCATTCTTGGTAGTGTTCATGGATTCCCCTTTGGATTTTTGATTTCCGGTTTCGGTGACGCCGCGTCTTTAGCCGACCGGCCGAGCTCGGAGCCCCCAGGCAAGGCTGGCTTCTCCGACGATCGATCCTGCCATCAGCTTTTCTCCTCGGACGCTCGGCGCAGCGAGCCGGTCCGCGGTGGCGGCGAATGCGTCCGCATTGCCCGGCTCCCGGGTTTTGTAGCGGAAAAGCAGCCGGCAATCCATCGGATTCATCATTGATAGCAGATATTTTTCTTGCTATAGGCTGCATCGCAAATAGGGAAATCACATCAATGACTTGGTCTAACCGTCGGAATTCAGAGCTGCTGGAACGCGCCCGCCGCGTCATACCGGGTGGTATGTATGGCCATGAATCTACAGCGCTTTTGCCTTCCGACTTCCCGCAGTTCTTCAGCCGCGCCAGCGGCGCGAGGCTGTGGGATGTCGATGGCAATGAATATATCGACTATCTGAGCGCTTATGGGCCTAATCTATTTGGCTATGGAAATGCCGACGTCGAGGCCGCCGCGCGCCGGCAGGCCGAACTCGGCGACACTATGACCGGACCGTCGCACCTGATGGTCGAACTGGCCGAAGCGATGGTCTCGATGGTCTCCCATGCCGATTGGGCGATGTTCTGCAAGAACGGCAGCGACGCCACGTCCATGGCGATGACGATCGCGCGCGCCTATTCCAAACGCCGCAAGATCCTGGTGGCGACCGGCGCGTATCACGGCTCCCAGCCCTGGTGCACGCCGAACCGCACCGGCATCGTCGATGACGAGCGGCGCCAGATCATCGCCTACGAGTACAACAACATCGAAAGCCTCGAGGCCGCGGTGCGGTCGGCCGACGGCGACGTCGCCGGCATTTTCGCCACGCCGTTCAAGCACGAGGTCTTTGCCGATCAGTTGATCCCCTCCGAAGCGTTCGCCAAGGCCGCGCGCAAGATTTGCGATGCCGTCGACGCGCCGCTCATCGTCGACGACGTCCGCGCCGGTTTCAGGCTGGCGCGGGACTGCTCGTGGTCAATCCTGGGAGTGGAACCCGACATCAGCTGCTGGGGCAAGGCCATTGCCAACGGCCATCCGATCTCGGCGATGATGGGGTCGCAGCGTTTCTACGCCGCCGCTCGTTCCATCTTCGCCACCGGCTCCTTCTGGTTCTCCGCCGTTCCGATGGCGGCCGGCGTCGAGACGCTGCGGCTGATCCGCGAAACCAAGTATCTGGAACATACCGTGGAGTTGGGCGACAAGTTGCGTGCGGGCCTCGATGAGCAGGCCGCCGCCTTTGGCTTCTCGTTGCGCCAGACCGGTCCGTCGCAGATGCCGCAGATCCTGCTCCATGACGATCCGGACATGCGCCTCGGCTATGCCTGGGTGACGAACGCCCTCAAGCATGGCGTCTATTTCCATCCGTATCACAACATGTTCCTGAACGCGGCCATGACGGCGGCCGACATCGAGCAGACGTTGAAGGCGAGCGAGCAGGCCTTCGCGGAGCTCAAGGCCGAGCGCACGCGAATTCCTGCAAACGAGAATCCGCTCGTCCTGGCAAGGCTCAAAGTCGCTCGCTGAAGACGGACCTTGCGGCGGTCCGCCGGATACGGAGCGCCGTATCTTCGGGGGAATATCACCGAATCGTCAGGCACCCTGGTCGCATGAGACGGGGGCCTGAATTCATGCCCAAGGACGCGCGGATCGCAATGAACGACTACAGCATTTTCACGGAAGCCCGCACACATAACAAGTGGACGGACAGGCCGGTCTCCGACGATACGCTGAGGCAGCTCTACGACCTCTTGAAGATGGCGCCGACTTCGGCGAATTGCTCTCCCGGCAGGTTCGTCTTTGTCAGGTCGCCCGAAGCCAAGGAAAAACTCCGGCCGGCCCTAAGCAGCGGCAATTCTGCCAAGACCATGGCGGCGCCGGTCACCGCGATCGTTGCTTATGACGAAGCCTTCTACGACCGATTGCCGGAGCTCTTCCCACATACGGACGCGCGCTCCTGGTTCACGTCGAGCCCCGATATCGCGCATGAGACCGCCTTTCGCAACGGCACCCTCCAGGGCGGTTACCTCATCCTCGCCGCCCGCATGCTGGGGCTCGATGCCGGACCGATGTCCGGTTTCAAGAACCATCTCGTCGACGAGGCCTTCTTCGCGGGAACGACCTGGAAGAGCAACTTCCTGGTCAATCTGGGCTATGGCGATCCGGCAGGCCTGTTTCCGCGGTTGCCCCGGCTTGCCTTTGAAAATGCATGCCGGATCGCTTGAACAGGCAATCCTGGAAATGCGAAAGGCTGCGGCCCTCATGGTCCGCAGCCTTTTTCGTCCGAGCGGCCCGCTGTCCGCCGTTCGAGCTGAGGCGGCTGTCCGTCGGCTTTCAATAATTGATGGCGAAGCTGCGCATCGGATCGTAATGAGCTTCCCAATAAGCCTTCCAGATTGTTTTGCTGATCGGACCGACTTCTCCGCTGCCTACCGGCACCCCGTCCAATTTGGTGATCGGCATGACGCCGCCGGCCGTGGTGACGAACAACAGTTCATCGCAATTATAGGCGGCGCTCACCGGGACGTCCTCGACATGGCACTCGACGCCATGCGCCTTGGCGACTTCCAGCACGGTCTTGCGCGTCACGCCTTCCAGCACGCCACGCTTCGGTGTCCGCAGCACGCCGTCCTTGATGATGCAGACGTTGAAGCCGGAACCTTCGGTCAGATTGCCGTCCCCGTCCGTCAGGATCGGGTAGTTGGCGCCGCGATCACGCGCCTCCAGCATGCCGCGCACGAAATCGCCCCACTGCAGGTTCTTCACAGTCGGGTCGATGGCGCCTGGCGGCACGCGACGAACGTCGCGTGCGATGACGGCCGAGCCGCCGGTCTTCTGAAGTTCTTCCCCCATCACCCACAAGAAGGGCTGCACCATGAGGTAGAGGTTGTTCTCGATTTCATCGGGGCTGTACTGGCGGATGAATTTCAGGCCGCGCGTCACGATCATGCACACATAAGCGTCCCGAATGCCGCTCCTTGCCGCCATCTCCACCAGCTTCTGCCGGATGCCGTGGCGGTCGAGCGAGCTGCGCAGCCGCAACTGCTTCAGGCTGCGCTCGAAACGGTCGAGATGATCATCGAGCCGGAAGAAGCGGCCATCCCAGATCGAGGGTACATCATAGGTCAGATCGGAATGGAGGAATCCCTGGTCGAGAATAGGGATGCGGGCTTCGTGGATCGGATAAAGCTCACCCTCGACATAGGCCACCCCCTTCGCGAACGGATTGTCGCTGGCCTCGAGTTCGGCAACGCGATTGCGGTAGGCGTCGAAAATGAAGTCGGTATATGCCACGGGGCAGCCTCCACGTTAGTCGATTTTTATCGACTAACCAAAAATGCGATCAAGACATTGATTTGTCAACGAGATTCGAGCGGCAATTCACTGCTATGATTGTGCTAGGATAGCAATTGCGGTGGCCAGGACAGGCGCCCCCACCACTGCGGCAATCCAGGAATCTGGTCGAATGGACTGTATCCGCGAGGGCTCCTCAAAGGCCTCGCGGATACAGGGATGTCGCTCAGTCGTCGAGCGTGATCTCGTAGAGCGGAACGTTTGAGCTCGGTGAATTGCGAACCCCGTGGACCTTGCTGCCATAGGCCAGGATCGTGTTCGGGCTGATCATCGGAATGATGACGTTCTGCGCTTTGATCTTCTCGCCGATATCGAAATAGATTTTCTCCGCCTTTTCGGGCGCTGATTTGAGCGCTTCCGCCAGCATCGTCTTTGAGTCAGGAAGGACGAAGGAGGGGTCGGTGGCGGCACCCGCGCGCTTGGCCCAGGGTGTATCCGGGGCAAGGCCGAAGTAGTTCACATACTGGGAGGTGCCGTAGAAGTCGGGCGCGAAGAAGACGAAGGTGATCGGAATGTGATCCTTCGTCGCCGCCTCGCGCCAGTTCGGGAACTCGACGGGCTTGAGCTCCAGCTTGATGTTCACCGCCGCCAGATCCTGCTGGATCTTCTGCATGGCCAGGGTGAAATCGACGCCGTAGACGTTGAGCTTCGGATAGGTCGCCTCTAGCGTGAAGCCGTCGGCGTGCCCTGCCTTGGCCAGCAATTCCTTTGCCTTGTCGGGGCTGTATTCCGGGATCGAGTGCCCGGCCCCGCCCGGGAAGTCCAGAGGGAAGGGCACCGAGATCAGCCGGCCATTGCCTTCGCCCAGCGTGAAGTCGACAAGCGATTTGCGGTCGACGGCGAGCGAGATGGCTTCACGGATATCGGCCGTGATCGGGAACGGGTTGGCGACCGCGCCTGGGCTGATGGCGAGGTAGACGAAGTTGTTGGACGGAGCCGACTCCGTCTTCACGTTCGGACCGGTGAGCGTCTTGGCCGTTTCCGGATCGATGTTCATGGCGACGTCGGCCTGGCCGCTCTGCAGAAGCTGGGCCTGAGCCACGGCATCGCCGACCTGACGGATGACGATCTCGTCGACCTTCGCCGGCTCGCGCCAGTATTTCTCGTTCCGCTTCAGCCTGAGCTCGGCCCCCGGCTGGTAGGATTCGAGCACGAACGGACCGGCGCCGGCCGAGTGCGCGAGGAACCACGGTTCGGCCTGGTCCGACTGCGCGGCGTCGGCCGCTGCCGTGGCCTTGCCCTCCGACTGGGCGACGTCGCTGTTGATGACGCCAAAATAGCTCGCCGCCAGCACGTTCAGCAGTTCGGAATTGGGCTCGGCGGTCTTGACCACTACGGTCTCGGCGTCGGGAGTCTCGATCGACGAGATGCTGGCGGCGAGGTCGGACGGGCTGCCCTTGATGTTCTTCAGGCGCTCCCACGACCATTTCACGTCCTTCGCCTCGACCTTGGAGCCGTCGGAGAAAGTCGCTTTGGAATTGAGCTTGAAGGTGAAGACCGTCTGGTCGTCGTTGACCGTCCAGCTCTCGGCGATGACCGGAACCAGCTTGTTGTCCTTGTCCAGCGCCAGCAGCCCGTCATAGACGGCCGCATTGTAGATCATGCAGGTGTCGCACCAGCTCCTGTCGATATCGAGCGAATTGACGTCCATGTCGCGGGCGATGACCAGCGTCTTGGCCTCCGCCGGCATTGCCGTGGCGGCCAGGCCGCCAAGCATCGTCGCCGCCGCAAGGCTCTTCCAGTGTCTAGAAATACGGTTGAAGTTCCCCAGTCTCATTATCATGCTCCTTCTGGCATTTTTCAGTTCAGGCACTTTGGGCAATCAACTCCATCGCCTGGCGCAGTCTCTCGGCGGATCCCAGCGCGGCCTTGTTTAAAACGGCCGAAACGACAGGCGCCGAAAGGCTGCCGGTGACGTGGAGTATTTCGTGGTCGAGATCGTCGAAGGCGCGCGCCTGGATCTCGGCGATCCAGTGGCGGCCAAGCGAAAGGCCGCTCGCGACCTGTTCGACGATGATGACCCGGTTTGTCTTGGCTACGGACGACAGCACGAGAGCCCAGTCGGTCGAGAGTTGGCCGATGCTGCGCATGTCGATGATTTCGGCGTCGACGCCGGTTTCCTCCGCGACCTTCACGGCGGTGGGAACCATGACGGATGTCGCGAGAACCGTGCAGGCGCCGCCAGGCTGGACGATCTTGGCCTTGCCGAACGGGATGCAGTAGTCGCGCTCGTCGCGCGGAACCAGGCTTTCGCGCTGATAGAACTCGACATGTTCGATGATCGCGACGGGGTCGTTGGTCTTCAGCGCCGTGTTCAGCAATCCGACATAATCGAACGCCGTCGTCGGCGAGACCACGTGCCAGCCGGGGAACATCCTGAACAGCGCCGCCGGGTCGCTCGAATGCTGCGAGCCGTAGCCGGTGTGCGGGGAAACGCGCACCCGCATGATGAGCGGCACGGGAAATCCATCGCCGAACATGTGCCTCACCTTGGCGATGCCATTGGCGATCTGATCGGCCGCCACGAAGCAGAAATCGCCGAACATGATTTCGACGATGGGCCGCAACCCGCGCAGCGCAGCGCCAAGCGCCACGCCGGTGAAGCCGTTCTCGGCGATCGGCATGGCCAGCACGCGACCGGGAAACTGCTCGAGGGCGGACCGGGTAAAGCCGCTCACCCCGCCACGCAAGCGATGGACGTCCTCGCCGAGCACGATGATGGTCGGGTCGGCGGCCATCGCCGCGCCCAGCGCTTCGCCGGCAGCGGTGACGAACCGCGCCTTCACCAATTGGTCGGGCGCAAAATCTTCGATCTCGCGATATTTTAGCCCTTCGGCTTCGGCGGGCGGCGCCAGGATGCCGGTGTCGACGGACCGCGCGGCGGGCCAGAGGCCGTCCGGGATGCGAAGCTGGTTGCTGCCTGGCGCCGTTTCGGTCAAACGGCTGGCGGCCGACTGGACGACCGTCGTCACGCGCTCATCGATCAGGGCCAGCGCGGCGCTGTCGAGAATCCCCAGTTTGCCGAGGCGCGCCTCCGCCAGGCGAAGCGGATCGCGCTTCAGCCATTCCTGCTCTTCTTCCTTGCCGCGATAGCCAAACTCGCTTCCGGCCTTGCTGCCGCTCTGATGGAAGTATCGGTAGCATTTCGCTTCGATGACCACCGGGCCGCGCCCCGCGCGGATCGTCTCGACGGCGTCGGACATCGCGCGATGCACCGCGACCACATCCATGCCGTCGCATTCGATGCCGGTGAAGCCGAGCATCGGACCGCGCGAGCCGATCCGAGGTTCGGCCGTCACGTCGTCGATATGCGTGGACACGGCGTAGAGATTGTTTTCGACGAAGAAGATGACGGGCAGCTTGTAGGCGGCCGCGATGTTCATCGATTCATAGGTTGCGCCCTGCAGCGAGGCGCCGTCGCCGAAGAAAGCGACCGAGATCCCGTCCCTGCCGAGGATGTCGTCGGCAAGCGCGTATCCGACGGCATGCGGAATGTTGCCGCCGACGATGGCGCTGGTGCCGGCCACGCCGGACTCCGCGTGGCGCATATGCATCGAGCCGCCGCGGCCTCCGCAATAGCCCGGCGAGAGACCCATGATTTCGGCCATGAAGCGGTGCACGGCGTCATCCATCGGCGGCGTGAAGTCCTGGCTCAGTATGTCGAAATCCGGCTCGGTCTGCGCGTTGACCAGCTTGGTCAGCACCTGGTGATGCGCGCGGTGCGTGCCGTTGATCTGATCGCAGGCGCGCAGCATCGAAACGGCTCCCACGGCCGCCGCCTCCTGGCCGATGCTGGCATGGGCAGGGCCATGGATGAGGCCGGCCTTCTCCAGGTCGAGGATCTTTTCCTCGAAGCGCCGGATCAGCTTCATCTGGGCGTAGAGGCGAACCAGCTCTTGCGCGGGCAGGCTCGACCAGTCGGACTCGTCCGCTTCGATCCGGTACCACGGCGCCGAAGGCTTCAACTCATGCTTTTGGACCAACTCAACTCCTCCCCGGCATGCTTATTCTTCCAGCGCCAATCCCAATTCCGCGCGCCGGCGCAGCCATAGGCTTGCGCGGTAGCGAGGGTCCCGGGTGCGCTCATGCACCGTATCCAGGATGCGCAGAATGCGGGCAGGGCCGAGCTTGTTGCCCCATTCCAGCGGTCCGTGCGGGTAGCCGAGCCCCAGCCGCACGGCGGCGTCTACGTCCGCTGCCGATGCGATCTTCTGCTCAACGATCTCGCAGCCGATATTGACGATCATCGCCACGACGCGCTGGCAGACCGCGCCGCAGCTGTCGTTCACCAGCGTCGCCTTGCGGCCGGTGCTTTGGACAAGCGCGACAGCCGCGCTCCTGGCTTTTTCCGATGTCGCCGCAGACGCGACCAGCGTGACATGCCGACCCAGACCGAAATAGGAATCGTACCCGACGCATAGAGATGGGGACAAGCCGAGGCGGATCGCCGCGCCGGCGACATCCTCACCCTCCAGTCCCACGAGGATGAGATCATCCTGCTTGGGCGTCCGATCCTCGGGACTCAGGACCGTGGCGCCGGTCGACGCGACCAGCTTCTGCATATCGCCCGCGTCATTGTCGGCGAGCACGGCGACACGCTTCGGAAGTGCCGCGGTCTCGGCGGCCTGCGCGGTCTCAAGCGGCATCGCTTGCCGGTTGGCGTCGTAGCTGTAGAAGCCGCGTCCCGTCTTGCGGCCAAGCAGGCCTGCCGCCACGCGCTGCGCGGCGATCACGGAAGGACGGTAGCGCGGGTCCTGGTAGAACTGGGTGTAGATGCTTTCCATCACCGGGTGCGAAACGTCGAGGCCGGTCAGGTCCATCAGCTCGAACGGCCCCATCTTGAAGCCGGCCGCATCGCGCAGGATCGCGTCGATCTCGCCGATCGAGGCCACGCCTTCGCGCAGCATCGCCAGGGCCTCCGTGCCGAAGGCGCGTCCGGCGTGGTTGACGATGAAGCCGGGGGTGTCGGCGGCGACGACGGGACGATGGCCGAAGCGGGCGGCAAGGTCGACCAGCGCGCGCTCCACCTCGGGCGATGTGTGAGCGCCGGAGATGACCTCGACCAGTTTCATCACCGGCACGGGATTGAAGAAATGGTAGCCGGCGACCCGCTGCGGCCGTTTCGCCGCCGCCGCGATCGCCGTCACCGAGAGGGAAGAGGTGTTGGTCGCGATGATCGCGTCGGGCCCGACGATCTCCTCCAACGCCTTGAAGAGCTGACGTTTGGGCTCGATACGTTCGACGATGGCCTCCACGACCAGATCGGCGTCAGCCAGGCGGTGGAGGGTTTCGACAGGCGCGATGCGGGCAAGCAGTTTCTCGACGGCGTCCGGGCTGATTTTGCCTGCCTGCGCCCTGGCGCGCTGGCGCGACGCGATCTGCTCGACGGCGGCAGCTGCCTTGCCGGCCGCTTCATCGACGATCAGCACGTCAATGCCCGCCGCCGCCAGAACTTCCGCTATGCCGCAGCCCATCACTCCGGCGCCCACGACACCGGCTTTTTCGATCCGACTTGTTGAGACCCCTCCCGCGTCCGCCAAGTCAGCGCCCCTTGAACGAGGGCTTACGCTTGTCGATGAAGGCGCCAATGCCTTCCCGCTTGTCGGCGGTATCGAAAAGCAGTTGGAAGGCTTTGCGTTCCAGCCTCAACGCCGTCTCCAGCGGAGCGTCCTCGCCGTTGACGACGGCTTCCTTGATCTGCTCCACGGCCAGCGGCGGGAGACGGCTGATCTTCTGGGCGATCTGCAACGCCTGCTGCAAGGCCTGGCCCTCATCCGTGAGGGTACTGACGAGGCCGGCACGCTCGGCATCCTCGGCCGAAAACATGTCGCCGGTGAGAACGAGCATCAGCGTCTTGTATTTGCCGATCGCCCGCAGCAGCCGCTGGGTGCCGCCGGCGCCCGGCATCAAGCCAAGCTTGACCTCGGACTGCCCGAACGTGGCTGTGCGTGCGGCAACAATGATATCGGCGTGCATGGCAAGTTCGCAGCCGCCACCGAGCGCGAAGCCTTCGACCGCGGCAATGACCGGCTTCGGACATCTGGCGATCACATCCCAATAGCGGTGGGTGCGTTGCAGAAGCATATCGGCCGAGCCGAGTTTTTCGAAGGCCTTGATGTCGGCGCCCGCCACGAAGTTGCCGCCGCGCCCCGCAATCACGATCGCCCGGACTTCCGGATCCTCCGAAAAGCCGGCTACCGCGGTGGCCAGCTTCTCCCGCACTTCCAGATTGAGAGCATTGCGCGCTTCGGGACGATTGATTTCGACCAGCCCCACATTCTCGACAGGGCGGCTCTCGATGACAACGAGAGATTGATCGTTCGTGGAGCTCATTCGTGCCGCGTAATCAGCGAGTGGAATTTAATTTCATATCTGCGCGACTATAGTCAGCAGCCACGAAGGCCGCAAGGGTATTGTTCGTTGCGGCCGGCGCGATCTGGGGTGGTTTCGCGGGCGGGGCCGGTTTGTCGGCACGGCATTTTCCTCGCGTTCCGAGGCGCTTTCAGGTCCTTGGTCCAGGTCGTCGGTCCGTTACCCGAAATGTTTGAGTGTCCGTGCTTGTGGGAGCGCGGTGGCAGGACAAACAGGCAAGCAGAGTGGCGGAGCCAGGCCTGCGTTCCGATGATCGTTCGCCGATCAAACGACAAGCCCGCCGCGCAATTTCATGCGTTGGTAAAACGGTCGAGCACGTTGCGGGTGATCTGCTCGGTGAAGCGGTCGCCGCGCTTGAGGCCCATCACCCACTCGCAAGTCGCGGCGGTCAGCACTTCGCCTTTGCCGCGCGTCATGTGCACCATCATGCCGGCGCCGTGTTTATAGCGGGCAAGCCCTTCCGGCGTCACCTCGCCGGTGACGCATTTCACCAGGCCCTCATGGTCGCTGCTGCGGACATAGTAACGGAAGCCTTCGCCGTCCGGCTCGTCCTCGGCAAGCACCGCCGGCGCCATGGCGAGGATTTGGATCGTTTCCGGCTGACCGTCGACCGGGACAGGATAGGGGAGGCCATGCCTGAATGTGTAGTCGAGGCCGTCGACCTCGTAGGCGAAGATGCGCTCCTTGTCGCCGAAGATATCGGCATAGTGAAGCCCGGTGCGGGCAAACACCCAGTGCTCGGGACGGTAGACGGTGAAGCCCTTCTGGCCGTGCGGCGCGAAGCCGCCCCAGGACGCGTAGAGCCCATGCAATCCGTTGACGCCGACCGTCGAGGCGCCCGGCCAGGCAACGTCCTTGTCTTCCCATGCTGTCGACAGCAGATGCGCCTTATCGGTGCCGGCGACCGGGTCGTTGTTGATGGCGTTGAACTTGTGGCAGATCTGGCGCTTGCCGCCGTCCTCCAGGCGGATCTGCCAGAGGAAGTTGGCGCCGAAGCGCGCAAGCCTGCCGCCGCGTTCGACATAGGCTTCGACCGCCAGCCGCATCTCGCGGGTCCAGTATTCGTCATGACCGACAATGGTCACGCACGGATAGGCGTCGAGCAGCTCCGGCCTGTAGTGAAGGTCGGTCTGCGTGATCATGTCGAGCTCGTAGCCTTCCTTCTCCGCCCACAGCACGAAGTGGCGGTCGAACTGCGCCCAGCCGGCGGCGGCGTAATACTGGCCGAAGCCGTTGGCATAGGCCCATTCCTTCATCGGATAGCGCGGCGCGTCACCGAATTCCGGCAGCGGGTCGGCGCAGATGCGCGGCGCGCCAGGCGGCAGCCAGACGACGCCGCGGGTCCACGGGCGCTCGAGCGAAAGCACGGGCGAGGGCTGGTCCTTGCCCGGACCGGCAACACCGAAATAGTGGTTGGCGCCGCCGAAATCATTGTAGGCGGTCCAGGTGCCGGTCGGCAGGATCATTAGGATCTTGGCGCGGCGCGTCGCCGCTGTCGGACGCACGACGAAGAAATGGTGCTGGACGAACTTGCCGCCATTGGCGCGGGTGCAGGTCGAGACGACCCGGTAGAAGCCCGAGCGCAGATCGGCCGGCAGCCGCCAGCGGTGGCTGACGGGCCAGCCGCAGCCGGAGCGATATGCATCCGCCGGCGTCGGCGCGAAGACACCAGCGATGTCCTCGACCTTGCGGACGGTTTCCGGCCGATAGCCGTCGCGGTAGATCTCCAGCGTCCAATGCGGCGCGGTAGTCGAGGAATGGAAGACCACCTCGTCGCCCGGGTCATAGGACATCGTGTCCGTGTAGGTATAGACCTCGGGCAGGGCAGGGTCGCCGCGCGGCGCTTCGTACCAGGGGTTGGAGTGCCAATGCTCGTCGGCGGACATGGCCCAGGCTTTGCGTGGGCGGATGTTGACGGGGCCGAGTTCGGGCGGAACGAAATTGTCTTCACGGGACATTGGCTAGCTCACTCAGATCATCTGCAGGGAAGGTCGGTTAAAGCGTGTACGAGACGAGCTCGCCGGGCAGGCCGCGCGTCACCCAGAGCCGGCCGTCATGGACGCAGCAATTGGTCGGGTCGCCGCCCTCGCCGCAATCGATCATCTCGACCAGCCGTCCAGTGGTGTCGAGGATCGCGACCCGGTCGCCGGTGCTGCCGGTGACGTAGAGCAGGCCTTCATGGAAGACCATGCCGTCCGGATTGAAGCGGTCGTCGAAACGAACCCATTCGGTCATCGCGCCGACGCTGCCGTCATTCCAGTCGAAGCGCAGCAGACGATGCTCCATGGTGATGCCGACGATCAGCGAATCGTCGGGATGGAAGACAAGCCCGTTGGGAAAGCCGGTCATCTTGGCCAGGGCACGGACCTTCCGGTCCCGTCCCGCCGCAAGCAGCTGTCCGCCATGGTAGGCCGCGTCGTCGGCGCCCAGAACCTCCCAGTTCTGCGGATCGGTGAAGACGATCCCGCCTTCCGGCGTGAAGATCAAATCGTTTGGCCGCGAAGGCTTTGCGCCGGGCAGCTGGTCGGCGAAGTTTTCCCAGCGGCCGTCGAGCTCCAGGCGCTGGATGCAGCCGGGGATCAGCGGCGCGGCGAAATGCAGCTTCTCCAACGATTCCGGTGCAAGCCCGCCATTGTTGCAGATATAGAGCGCGCCGTCGGGGCCGAGCCGCATACCGTTCGGCGCGCCGGGAAGCGTGGCCAGCTCGCGCACGGCACCGTCCTTGAAGGCGCGGACCTTGGCGTGCAGCAGGTCGACGAAGGCGATCGAACCGTCCGGAAGCGCCACCGGTCCCTCCGGAAAGCCCAGGCCTGTCACGTGGATTTCCTTCGACCGTTTCATTGCTCCTCCCTCCCTTCGGTGTGCTTCTAACTGGCGGCGGCTAGCCCGCGTCGCGCTCGCACAACCTCGGCCCCAGCGCGCGCCGTCTCTTCGGGCGCGAGGTGGCAGGCCACCATCTGGCCGGTGCCGGGCATGGCGCGCAATGGCGGCACTTGTTCCCGGCAAATGTCGCGCGCCAGATGGCAACGCGGGTGGAACCGGCAACCGGATGGCACGTCGGCAGGATTGGGCGGATCGCCGGTGAGTATGATGCGCTTCCAGCCGACCTGGCGGCGCGCGGCAAGCGTCGGCGCGGCCGACAACAGCGCCTGCGTGTAAGGATGCAGCGGCCGCCGCATGATCTCGTCGGCCGTTCCTTGCTCGATGATGGTGCCGAGATACATCACAGCGATGCGGTCGGCGACATGGCCGATGACGTCGAGGTCATGCGAGATGATCAGGTAGGAGATGCCGCGCTTGCGCTGGATCTGCAGCATCAGGTTGACGATCTGCGCCTGGATCGACGGATCGAGCGCGGAAGTCGGCTCGTCGGCGACGATGATTTCCGGTTCGAGCGCCAGCGCCCTTGCAATAGCGATGCGCTGCAACTGGCCGCCGGAAAACTGGCCGGGCAGTTTTTGGATATCGATGTTCTCCAATCCGACGAAGGAGAGAAGCTCGCGGATGCGCCCCTCGAGCCCGGTGCCCAGCTTGACGCCATGCGTGTCGAACGGCTCGCGCATCACTTCGGCAATGGTCATGCGCGCGTTGAGCGAAGCGAGCGGATCCTGGAACACGGCTTGCAACCGGCGACGTATCGGCAGCATGCGCCGGCTGGCGAACCCGGTCACGTCGACGCCGTCGAAGCGCACGCGCCCATCCGTCACGTCGACCAGCTTGAGCGCCAGCCGGGCGAGAGTGGACTTGCCGCATCCGCTCTCGCCCACCAGCCCCAACGTCTCTCCCTTGCCCACGGTGAGCGAAACACCGGCCACCGCCTGCACGCCATGGCCGCCGCGGCGCTGCGAGAAGGTTTTCGAGACGGCATCAAGTTCGAGAAGCGCCATGGTCAGCTCCTCGCGATTTCAAGAGGCTTGGCTGCCTCGATCGGATGATGGCAGGCCAGCTCCACGGCGCCGAATTTGCGCCGCGGCGGCTCGACGGCCTTGCAGTCGTCTTGCGCGCGCGGGCAGCGCGGATGGAAGCGGCAGCCGGACGGGAAGGCGCCCAGCCCGGGCGCGCCGCCCACGATGGCGTTGAGATCCTGCTTGGCCGGCGTCTGCGAAATCATGGCGCTGGTCATCAGTGCCGCCGTGTAAGGATGCGAGGGCTGCAGCATGATGGAATCGGCCGGCCCGACCTCGGCGATACGGCCGGCATAGAGCACGAGGATGCGGTCGGCTACTTCGGCGACGACACCCATGTCGTGGGTGATCAGGATGATCGTCAGCGCCAGCTCGCGCTTCAGTTCGGCAAGCAGCTCAAGCATCTGCGCCTTGATGGTGACGTCGAGCGCCGTCGTCGGCTCGTCGGCGATCAGCAGGCTCGGGCCGGCCGCCAGAGCCATCGCGATCATGGCGCGCTGCCGCATGCCGCCGCTGATCTCGTGCGGATAGGCGGAGGCGACGCGGCGCGGGTCGGGAATGCGTACGCGCTCCAGCATTTCCACGGCGCGCTTGCTTGCCTCGGCGCGGCCGGCAAGGCCGTGCGCGACGAGGGTTTCCGCAATCTGGTCGCCGACCGGCCAGACCGGGTTCAGCGAGCTCAGCGGATCCTGATAGATCAGGCCGATCTCCGGGCCGCGCAGCTTGCGCAATTCGGCGTCGGGCCGCTTCAGCATTTCGCGATCCTTGAAGCGGATCGAGCCGGAGACGAAGGCGGTGGGCGGCTGCAATCCGGCGATCGACATGCCGGTCAGCGACTTGCCCGAGCCGGACTCGCCGATGATGACGAAGGTCTCGCCGTCGGCGACGTCGAAGGAAATGCCATCCACAGCGACGAGGTTCTGGCCCTCGCGCTGGAAACCGATTGCGAAGTCGCGGACCGAAAGGATCATGCGGCCCGCCTCGACGCGAGCGCGTCGCCGATCAGCGAGAAGGCGGTGGCGGTCAGCATGATCATGGTGCCGGGAAAGACCAGATACCACCAGGCCGAGCCGAAATAGGGGCGCGAGTCGCGGATCAGCAAACCCCATTCCGGCGTCGGCGAATTGGCGCCGAGACCGAGGAAGGAAAGGGCGGTGACGGCGACCAGCGCGTAGCCGATGTCGGTGGTGACGCGCACATTCACCTCCTGGACGACGAAAGGGATGATGTGGCGGCGCAGGATGGTCATCTCCGACACGCCGAGCGCGCGGGCGGCCTCGACATGCGGCCGCTCGCGCAGGCGCAGCACCTCGCCGCGCACCAGCCGCGCATAACCCGGCCACCAGATGATGGCGAGCGACAGCGCCACGCTGTCGAGGCCGCGTCCGATCGAGGCGGCGACGGCGAGCGCCAGCACCAGCGCCGGGAAGCCGAAGAACAGGTCGACGATGCGCATCATCAGGTTGTCGATGCCCTGGCGCGCCATGCCGGAGACCGCGCCGTAGATCACGCCGAACAAGGCGGAGGCAAAGACGATGGCGATCGCCACGCCGAGCGAATAGCGGGTGCCGTAGACGATACGCGAGAAGACATCGCGGCCACCCTCGTCAGTGCCGAAGATGTGCGTGAGGCTCGGCGGCTTCAGCCGGTCGGTCATGGCGAGCGCGATCGGGTCGTGCGGCGCGATCAGGCCGGGCAGAAGCGTAAAGGCCGCCAGGATCGCCAGCACCAGCAGCGCGAGCGGCAGCAGCACGCCTTTCGGCCTCGCGATGGTCCGGCGCGTAGGCTGTGTGGAAACGCTCATGAGCCGACACTCTGCACACGCGGATCGATCACCGGATAGAGCAGATCCATCACCAGGTTGATGATCACGAAGCCGGCCGTCGAGACGATCGCCAGCGCAATCACTGGCGAATAGTCGAAGACCTGGAACGACTGGTAGGCGTAGAGGCCGATGCCGGGCCAGTCGAAGATGACCTCGACCAGGATCACCCAGCTGATCATGTAGCCGAACTGCATGGTGGTCGCCGTCAGGATCGGCGACAGCGCATTGCGCAAGATGTGCTTGAACAGGATGCGATTGGGCGACAGGCCCTTGCCGCGCGCCGTGCGCACATAGAGCCGGCTTTGCTCCTGGATGAGGGCGGCGCGCGATAGCCGGGTGCCGACCGCAAGCAGGTTGACGACGATGGTCGCGGCGGGAAGCGCCAGGTGTTTCAGGCTGGCGAGAAAGGCCGAGAGGCTGCCGGCCAGCAGGGAATCGATGAGCAGGAAGCCGCTGACCACGGGCGGCGCCGTCTCGCGGATCGGGAAGCGCGCGCCGAGCGGCAGCCAATGCAATTTGTAGAAGAAGAGGAACTGCAGCGTCATGCCGAGCCAGAACACCGGGATGCCGGTGCCGATCATGGTGATGAGGCGGATCGCGCCGTCCACCGCGCCGCCGGGGCGGCGGGCCGCGAGCACCGCCAGCGAGAAGCTGATCGCCAAGTAGAGGACGAAGCTGACGATCAGGAGCTCCAGCGTGGTCGGCAGGTACTGCTTGAGGTCGGTGCTGACGCTGCGGCGTGTGCGGATCGACTCGCCGAGGTCACCCTTGGCGAGGCCGATCATATAGGTGGCGAATTGTTCCGGCAGCGGGCGGTCGAGACCGTGCTCGACGCGGATGCGCTGCACGGTCTCTTCGGAGGCGTTCTGGCCGGCCAGGAAGGCGGCGGGGTCGGCCGGGACGACACGACTGAGGAAGAAGGTTATGACCGCGACGGCGATGAGGACGACAAGACCCCAGACCAGACGCTTGAACAGGAAGGCGATCACAACCGTGCTGTCCGCATGCTCACCCCGCTGTTACTTGCTGTACATTTCCCAGAAGCGGGCGTTGATGTACTCGGCCGGGTCGATGCGGTAGCCGCCGATCCGGTCAGGTTCGGGCACCACGGTCTTCGGCCGCGCGGTCCAGATGATGTAGTGGGAGTCCACCACTATATCGGCCGCCTGCTTGAGCAGCTTGCCGCGCTCGGTCGGGTCGGCGATGGTCGGCAGCTTCGCCACGAGGTCCTGCAGCGTCTGGTCGAAGAATTTGCCAGAATTGTAGAACCCGCCCTTGAGATAATGCGCCGCGAAGAACTTGGTCGCGTCGGAGGGACTGAGATTGGCGTTGCCGAGCACGAAGCAGTTGCTCTTGTCGGATTTGATGGCGGTGATCGCCTCGACGAAGGGCTGCTCCTCGATCTCGACAGTGACGCCAAGCTGCTGGGCCGAGGATTGGAGAACGGTCGCGGCGAAGCGGAATTCCGGGAAGCCGGCGGGGACCGAGCATTTCATCTTGGCATTGGCAAGACCCGATTTGACAAGCGCTGCCTTGGCGCCGTCGAGATCGGTCTTGATCTCGGCCTCCTCCTTTTCCGGGCTGCCGGGGAACCAGGAGGGCACCGGGCCGCGGCCGACTTCGGCCTTGCCCTGGAAAGACTGCACCATGGCGTTGTAGTCGAAGGCCTTGACCAGCGCTTCGCGGAAATCCTTGTTGTTGGTCGGCGCCAGATCCATGTTGAGATAGATAGCCGGCCACGCCCATAGATTGTTGCCTTCGACCAGATGGAAGCCGCTGCTGGTGCCGATGCGCAGCGCCTCGTCGAGCGGCACGAAATTGGCGAGGTCGAACTCGCCGCCTTCGAGGCCGCGGGCGCGGTTGGCGCCGTCGGTGACGAAACGGTCGAGCACGCGGTCGAAGGGCTTTTCCGGGAACTTGCCCCACCATTTGTCGTTGCGCTTCAGCTCGATCTGGGTGCCGCGCGTCCAGGACACGAATTCGTAGGGGCCGGTGCCGTTGGCGTTCTCGTTGAACCAGGCTTGGCCGAGGTCGTCCTTGTGCTTGGCGATGTCCTCGTCGGACAGCATTTCGATGCGGCTGAGGTTGGACGCGAGGAAGACGGTCGGCGCCTTGGTCTCGATCTTGACGGTCTTGGGGTCGACCACGGTGACGCTGGCGATGTCGTCGACCAGGTAGGACTGCCCCTGGCCGATCTTCAGCAACCGGTCGAGCGTCGCCTTGACGTCGTTGGCGTCAAAGGCGGTGCCGTCGTGGAAGGTGACGCGGTCGCGCAGCTTGAAGGTCCAGACCTTGCCGTCCTGCTGCCATTCCGTCGCCAGCGCCGGCAGCAATTTGGACGGATCGGAGAGGTCGAAGTCGACCAGGCGATCGTAGATATTGCGGGTGACCGTGAGCTCCCAGTTCACGTTGGCCTTGGCCGGGTCGATGGTGCTCGGCTCGCCGGCATCGGCATAGACGAAGGTGGACGCGTCGTCGGCGAATGCCGAGTAGGAGACGCCGCCCATCAAAAGGCCGAGGGCCATTCCCAAAATCCCATAGCGAAGCTTCATTGTTCTCCCCTTATTTTTGACTTCTGGAAATAGAATATATCATATATGATGAAGGCCGCAAGCGCGCATGATGACGTTTCCGCGCCGCGTGGCGAGCGGTGAAATCGAGGATTGACGCAAGCGCTGAGGCACGGCGGAAAGGCTCGGTCCTCACGGCCAATCCGGAGATTTTCCTTGGATGAAGCGACGCCTGGATGTGGGTTTTCTTGAGAGTGCCGCCTAACGCGGCGACCGCCGCGAGGGCTCGTCTTCGGCGTTTTCCTTGCTCTCGATACCGGCGAGATGCTCGATGAATTTGCGGCCGCCCTCGATCAGGTCCTGTTCGAAGGCGCGGCGGAGCGCCGCCTCGTCCTTGGCGCGCAAGGCAGCGATCACGTTGACATGCTGGTGCTGGCCTTCATAGGTCGGGTGGCCATGCGGATAGAGCAGGCTGAGCAACGGGCCGGCCTGGATCCACAGCCTCTCGATCATCTCGATGAGATGCGGCATTTCCGATTTGCGATGGACCGCGAAATGGAAGTCGTAGTTGTACTGAAGCGCGGCCGCGTAATCCTTGGTGCGCTCAGCCTCGATCAGCTTGTGATGGATATCTTCGAGGGTTTTCAGGAACGGCTCGTCGATATGCGGCATCGCCTTGGCGGCGGCATAGGGTTCGAGCACCAGCCGGATGTCGCGAAGCTCCAGATATTCCTTGAGGCTGATCCGCCGCACGCGGATATAGTAACCCGGCTTCATCTCGAGCGCGCCGTCCTTGACGAGTTGGAAGATAGCCTCGCGCACAGGCGTCTCGCTGGTGCCGAGTTGCTGGGCCAGGTCGCGGATCTTCAGCCGGTCGCCGGGATGAAGCCGCGCCGACATCAACTCCTGGCGAAGACGCAGGTAGATCTGCGAAGACAGGCTCGTCGCCTGAATCTCAGGCAGGTTCTGCATTTTCAGCGGACTCGCTTTTGCATCTGGCCGACTGTCCTCATGACCATACAGCACCAGGCATGTCCATATCGCGTCCCCGGCAGCGTTCGAAAATCCGGTCCATAACGAGGCTCATCGCTCCTTGCGGCCACGCTCGTTAGCCGGGCAGCAAACCCGTCCCATAATTGCCGTAACGCTCGCCGACACGCAGCATTTCTTCTTCCGGGAGTAGCACCGGCTCGCCGCCTTGCAGCGCCATCAGGTACTGGCGCGCCAGGGTTTCGAGCTTCACCGTGGTCTGGAAGGCAGCTTCCAGCGTCTTGCCGATGGCGATCATGCCGTGATTGGCGAGCAGGCAGGCCGTGCGATCCTTGAGCGCCTCGACCGCCGATGTTCCGAGATCGACCGTGCCAAAGGTGGCGTAGCGGGCGCAGCGCACATCGGCGCCGCCGAAGGCCGCGACCATATAATGGAACGACGGCAGCGGCTTGCGCAGGCAAGCCAGCGCCACGCAGGCATCGGCATGGGTATGGATCACCGCGTTGGCGGCCCGATAGGCGTCGAGGATCGCGGCATGCATGTGCCATTCGCTCGACGGAATGCCGCCAATCGCACCGCCGTCGGCTTCGACGCGGACAAGCCTGGACGGCGTCAGATTGGCGCTGTTTGCCCCGGTAGGCGTGATCAGCATGCCGCCGGCAATCCGGCAGCTCACATTGCCGCTGTTGCCGTGATTGAAGCCCTCGTCCTGCAGACGCTTCACTGTGTCGACTATCGCCTGGCGCGGTGTGTCTTCGTCCATCGTCGTCAGTGCTCCGGATGCCGCATGGATTCCAGCGTCGGCAGGAACATGTCCACAGGGCCAAGCTTTCCCGATTTGAGGCTGAGGGCGACGATCTCGCCATCTTCCGTTGTCGCCCGCGCAATGCCAGGACCCTGGTAGGCGCCAACCCTCAAGCGATCTATTCCAAGCTGCTCGACGACCGTCCCTGACGTCTCGCCGCCCGCAACGAGGAAGCGCCGCACGGCGCGCTTGCGCAGTTCCACAGAGAGCCTGCCAAGAATAGCCTCGGCGAGGCTTGCTGCGCCTTCGCGCCCATGTCTTGCCTGTGCGGTGCCAACCTGCTCCGGGCCGGCGGAGGTGGCGATCGCGATCGGGCCGGCTTCGAGATGTGTGCCTGCCCAAGCGAGCGCCTCCGCAACCGCCGCATCGACGTTTCCGACCGAAGCGATGTCGATGCGATGCACCGGCCTTGCCTGCTCGAACGCAGCGAGCTGCTCCAGCGTTCGTTCCGCGCAACTGCCCGCCAGCACGACGCCCGGGCTTTCCACCGCCGGCAGCGGTCGCTTCGGCGGCGCGTGGTCCAGCCAGCCGCGCTCGCGCCAGAGCGCGGGATAGTGGCGCATGACCGGCGCATTGCCGGTCATCAGCGGCCAATCGACGGTGAGCGCCGCGACCGCGGCAAGATCTTCCGCATAGATTGCGTCCATGACGACGTGCCGGATGCCTTGGGCGGCCAGTTGGTCGACATAGGCGCGCCGGGTGGAAGGCTCGGCCCGGACGACATTGTGCGGCAACAGCCCGACGGCGAGTTTCGACTGCCGCTGCAGCACGCGAACGAGATTGGGGTCGGTCATCGGGGTCAGCGGATCGAACCGTTTGGGCGATTCCGAAACGAGCTGCGCGCCGACGAACAGATGGCCTTGGAAGACGCTGCGCGCGAGATCGCCGGAACTCGGGCAGAAGCCGGTGTGGGTGGCCCGCGTCAAGGCAAGCAGACTGTCGGCCACCGGACCGATATTGCCATCATCGGTAGAATCGAAGGTGGCGCAATATTTGAAGAACAGCCGTCTCGCGCCGATGTCGAGCAGCCGCTGCGCGGCATCTTCCGATTTCCGCACGGCCTCGGCGACCGGAACGACGCGGGTCTTTTGCGCGACGACCACAGCGGGCGAGTTGGCGAAATGCTGGACCAAAGCAGGCCTGGTCACGAATCCGCAGCTGACGCCGAGCGCCACCAGCATCGCGGCTGTCTCCATGCCGCCGGTGAGATCGTCGGCAACGATGCCGATGATGGGCTGCATTTTCTCCGCGTCCCCGAACTATTGTACGCGGATGATACATCATATATCGAATGCTGCAAACAAGTCTTGGCGAGTCGGGCGGCACGGCGCCAGACGGGGGCACCCTTCCATGGACCAACATTCGAAGAGCATCGACGGCGCCTTGCGTGCCCGCGCAAAGCGCGTCATCCCCGGCGGCATGTGGGGGCATCAGAATGCACCGCGCTTGCCGGCCGGCTATCCGCAATATTTCTCCCGAGCGCAAGGGTGCCGTACCTGGGACGCGGACGGGCGCGAGTACATCGATTTCCTCTGCGGCTGGGGGCCGATGATCCTGGGCTATGGCGACGCCGACGTCGAGGCGGCGGCCGACAGGCAGCGGGCGCTTGGCGATGCGATGAACGGGCCGAGCGAGCGGCTTGTCGAATTGGCGGAATTGATAGTCGAGACCGTCCCGCATGCCGATTGGGCGATGTTTTCCAAGAACGGAACCGACGCCACGACGGCTTGCCTCACGATCGCGCGCGCGGGCACCGGGCGCCGCAAGATCATGGTCGCGCGCGGCGCCTATCATGGCGCCATTCCCTGGTGCTCGCCATCGGTCGCAGGCGTTACCGAGGAAGACCGGGCGCATCTTGTCTATTACGACTACAACAACGTCGAGAGCCTCGAGGCCGCGGTCGAGCTGTGCAGGGGTGATCTCGCCGCGATCCTGGTCTCGGCCTTCAAGCACGACCTTGGCAAGCCGCATGAATTGCCGACCGTGGCGTTCGCGCGAAAGGCGCGGGCGCTCGCCGACGGCGCCGACGCAGCGCTGATCGTCGACGACGTCCGCGCCGGCTTCCGCCTAGACATGGGCGGCAGCTGGGAACCGGTCGGCGTGCGCCCGGATATGGCCGCCTGGAGCAAGGCGATCGCCAACGGCCATGCGCTGGCCGCTGTCACCGGCAACGATCGGTTCCGCGAAGGAGCGACACGCATCTTCACCACTGGCTCCTTCTGGACCGCCGGCGTGTCGATGGCGGCGGCGATCGCCACAATCCGGAAGCTGCGCACGGTCGATGCCGTGGCGCATATGCAGGTCATGGGCCAGTGTTTCCGCGACGGCCTCGACGCGCAGGCGAGGAAGCATGGTGTGCCGCTCATGCAGAGTGGACCGGTGCAGATGCCGGTGCTTTTGTTCGAGAACGATGTGGATCGGAAGCTCGGCGACACGTTCTGCCTGGAAGCGCTCGCCCGGGGCGTCTACTTGCATCCCGCACACACGCTGTTCCTGTCGGCTGCCCACCAGCAGGCCGATATCGATCAGGCGCTGTCGGTGACGGACGAGGCTCTGGCGGCGGTCGCGCGGCTGCTGGCCTGACAAGGGTTACGGCGCGACGAAGCCTTCGTGTCCCTGCAGGAAGCGCAGGAAATCCTCGCCGCCCAGGATGAGGTCCTGCTCCATGGCGGCGCGCGCCTTTTCCGAATTCTTCTCGCGCAAGCCCTCTATCACCGTCTCGTGCTGGGCGGCGCCGACATATTTGTGCTCGCCTTCCTTGAAGAAGACGGTCAGCATCGGCCCCATCGAGACCCACAGGCTCTCGATGTGAGCGACCAGCATTTCCATGCCGGAGAGCCGATAGACGGTGAAGTGGAAGTCGCGGTTGTAGCGAAATGAAAGTTCCGGATCGCTGGCTCGGTCCGCCTTTTCGAACACTTTCTGGATGGCGGTCAGCTTATCGATGTCATCCTTCGTCGCATTCTGAGCCGCGAGCCCGGCGGCAAGGCCCTCCAGCGACAGCCTTATGGTGCGGACCTCCATGTAGCGCGCCAGCGTCAGCGCCGGCACGGTGACGAAACGCCCCGAGCGCAGCTCCAGGCCGCGTTCGCTGACCAGCCGCAGGCAGGCTTCGCGGGCAGGGGTGACGCTGGTGCCGAGCTGGTCGGCGAGATCCTGCATCACCAGGCGCTGCCCCGGCCGGAACTGCCCCGCGATCAAGCCTTCGCGAAGGGCGACATAGGCGCGTGCGGAAAGGTTGCCTTGCTCGAGCGGCTGAATGTTCACGGCAAAGGTCTCCTCGGCATTGTTGTTTGGCGTCTTCTGCCGGCAGTGATTCTACAGGATATAACCAATAGACGCTTTTTCCTTCACTGTATTGTGGAGCCTGCTAGAGCAGGATGACGTTACGTTGAATCGTCATCCTGCTCAGCTGTTTGTTGGGAGCATGATCTTTTCCGAAAACCGGTTCCCACTTTTCGGGATCATGCTCTAAGCGAGCAGGGATTGGGCGACGCTTTCGACGCCGGGAGCGTCGAGCTTGTAGTGGCGATAAAGGTGGGTCGGCGGCGCGATCAGGCTGTATTCGTCCTTGATGCCATGCCGCACAAGCCGTGCGCCGCCGCCTTCCTCGGCCAGCACTTCGGCGACGGCGCCACCCAGGCCGCCGAGGATATTGTGTTCCTCAACGGTCAGGATGAAGCGCGACTTGCGCGCCGCTGCCATCACCGCCTCGCGGTCGAGCGGCTTGATCGTGTGCATGTCGATGAGGCCGACGGAATGCCCCTTGGCGTTCAATGCTTCCATCGCCTGTTTGGCCGAGTGCACCGCCATGCCGCAGGCGATGATGGTGAGGTCGTTGCCGATGCCGTGGACCACGGCCTTGCCGAATTCGAATGGCGCATCCTCGGCATAAACGACCGGGTCGTGGCCGCGCGAGATGCGGAAATAGATCGGCTGCGGATGGTTGACGGAAGCGCGCAGCGCCGCGGCGAATTGCGGGCCGTCCGCGGTGGAGACGACGGTGAGGTCGGCAATCGAGCGCATGATCGCGATGTCTTCCGTGGCGTGATGCGAGGTGCCGTAGAAACCGAGCGAGATGCCGGTGTGGTGACCGATCAGGCGAACCGGCTGCGCGCAATAGGCGACGTCCATGCGGATCTGCTCGCAGCAAAGCAACGCCAGGAAAGACGCGAACGTCGCCACATAGGGCATGACGCCGGTCGTCGCCATGCCGGCCGCGGCCGAAACCATGTTCTGCTCGGAAATACCGAATTGCGTAAAGCGCTCGGGAAAGCGCCGGGCAAAGCCTACCAGGCCGTTGGAATGCTGCAGGTCGGCGGTGCCGGCGACGACCGGATGGCCGGCTTCGGCAAGCTCGATCAGCGTGTTGGCCAAAGTGGCAAGCGAAGGCGCGCGCTTGTTCAACTCGCGGTACTGCCAGCTGTCGGGATGCAAGGCCGCGCTCATTCCGCACCTTCGAGGATCATATCGCGGGCACGCGCTTCGTCTTCCGGCGCGAGATAGCCGAGATGCCAGCCGGGTTCGGTTTCCATGTAGTCGATGCCTTTGCCCTTGACCGTTTTGGCGATGACGCAGCAGGGCTTTTCGCGGCCGGTGTCGGCCTTGACCTTGCGCAGCAGGTTGGCGAGCGCGACGACGTCGTGGCCGTCGACCTCATGCACTTCCCAGCCGAAGGCGCGCCACTTCTCATCGAGCGGTTCGACCGTCGCGACGTCGTCGACCTTGCCGTCGAGCTGGTAGCCGTTGCGATCGATGATCGCGACGAGCTTGCCCAACCGGTGGGTGGCGGCGCTGATGGCGGCCTCCCACACCTGCCCTTCCTGCATCTCGCCGTCGCCAAGCAGGACGAAGACGTTGAAGTCCTTTCCGTGGAAGCGGCCGCCCAGCGCCATGCCGACGCCATTGGACAGGGCATGGCCGATCGAACCGGAGCTGAAGTCGACGCCGGGCACCTTGCGCATGTCGGGGTGATCGCCGAGCGGGCTGCCCAGGCGGGTGTAATCGTCGAGCCAGGAGCGGTCGAAGAAGTCGAGATCGGCGAGGATCGGAAACTGGCCGACCGCCGCATGACCCTTGCCCATCAGGAAACGATCGCGTTCCGCCCAGCCCGGCTCGCCGCGGCGCAGCCGCATCGTGTCGTAGTAGAGCGTCGAGAAGATCTCGGCGCAGGAGAAGACCGACGAGTAGTGGCCGACCTTGGCGATCGAAATCAGCCTGATCGTCTCCAGCCGCACGAAGCGCGCGCGCTCGCGCAGGCGGGCAGCCTGTTCGTCCGATATCCCGTCATTGCCGCCGTTGCTCGGCCATCGGCTCGCGCCTGAGGACGCCATGCTCAATCTCCTCCGTTTCCAGTTATCCGACCCTCGACAACTTATAAGTTATAAGATATCTGATTCAGCCGCAAGAACAATCATCGGCTCTTAGGGAACAGGAAATGCTGCACAATTCGGCTCGGGCAATCGACATGAGCCTGCATCTGCATTCGCAGACGGACCCGCGGCGGCACGAGCAGGATGGGCCGCTGATCATCTCGGGCGGCGACGGCGTCTATGTCCGCGATGATGCCGGAAACCGCTATATCGAAGGCATGGCCGGCCTGTGGACGGCGTCGCTCGGTTTCAACGATCAGAGATTGGCCGCCGCTGCGGCTGCCCAATTCGCCAAGCTCGCCAACTACCATACGTTCAACCATCGTTCGAACGAGCCCTGCATCGATCTGGTCGAGCAGCTCGCGGCGGTCTCGCCAATTCCGGACTGCAGGATATTCCTGGCCAATTCGGGCTCCGAAGCCAACGACTCCATGGTCAAGCTTGCCTGGTACTATCAGGCGGCGCGCGGCAAGCCTGAGAAGCGGCGCATCATCAGCCGCAACGGCGCCTTCCATGGCAGTACGGTGATGGGAGCTGTGCTGAGCGGCCTGCCGCACATGCACCGTTCGTTCGGCATGAACACCGCTGACGTCCTTTTTGCCGGCAAGCCGCATTTCTACCGCGAGGCGCGGGACGGGGAGAGCGAGGAGGCGTTCGCCGACCGGCTGATCGCCGAACTGGAGGCGATGATCCTGGCGGCCGGCCCCGAGACGATCGCGGCGATGATCGCCGAGCCGGTGATGGGGGCGGGCGGTGTCGTCGTGCCGCCGCAAGGTTACTTCCCCAAGCTGCGCAAGCTGCTCGACGAGCACGACATCCTGCTTCTGGCCGACGAAGTGGTCTGCGGCTTCGGCAGGACCGGCAATTGGTTCGGCAGCCAGACTTTCGGTTTCAAGCCCGACATGTTCTCGGTCGCCAAGGGTCTGTCCTCGGGCTACCTGCCGATCGCGGCGGTGGTCGTGTTGGACGCGACCTACCAGGCGATCGCGGACGAAGGGCACCGGAACGGCGTCTTTGGGCACGGCTTCACCTATTCAGGCCATCCCGTCGCCTCGGCCGTCGCCGCCGAAGCGTTGCGCATCTATCACGAGATCGATGTCGTCGGCCGTGCCCGGACGCTGGGCGCGCAGATGTTGGAAGCGCTTCGCAACGCGCTTGCCGACCATCCGATGGTCGGCGAGATCCGCGGTGTCGGCCTGCTGGCCGGCATTGAGCTGGTCGCCGACCGGCGCACCAAACAGGGTTTTCCGGCCGAGGCCAGGGTTGGCGCGCAGGTTGAACGCGCTTGCCGGCAACGCGGCATCATCCTGCGCAACATGGGCGACGTGTTGGCGCTCTGCCCGCCTTACATCATCGAGCCGGACCAGATCGACGAACTCGTCCGCGCGCTTTTTCTCGCTATCGAAGACACCAGGGAGAGCCTCTCGCTCTGAGGCTTGGCTGCCATGACAATCACCATCAGACAGGACAAAAGCATGTACCCAGAAGTCGAGCTTTTCATCGACGGCAAGTGGGGACCGGCGGCTGGCGGCAAGACGCTCGAGGTTCGCAATCCCGCCACTGACGAAGTCATCGGCTCGGTTGCGGTGGCTGGCGCCGCCGATCTCGACCGGGCGCTCGCAGCAGCCGAACGCGGCTTCAAGGTCTGGCGCAAGGTCTCGGCCTTCGAGCGCGGCAAGGTGATCCGAGAAGCCGCACGGCTGATGCGCGAGCGTGCCGGCAGGATCGCCGGCCTGCTCAGCCTCGAACAGGGCAAGCCGCTGAGCGAGGCGACGATCGAAGTTCTGGCCTCGGCCGATATCCTTGACTGGTTCGCGGAGGAGGGGCGTCGCACCTATGGGCGCATCGTGCCGGCGAGAGCCAGCAACGTTCATCAACTGGTCGTGCGCGAGCCGGTCGGGCCGGTCGCGGCGTTCACGCCGTGGAACTTCCCGGTGTCGCAGACGATCCGCAAGATCGGCGCCGCGCTCGCCACCGGATGCTCGATCATCGTCAAGCCACCGGAAGAAACGCCTGCCTCGCCCGCCTGCCTCGCCGACGCCTTCAAGGACGCTGGGCTTCCAGACGGCGTGCTTAATCTCGTCTATGGCAACCCGCCGGAGATTTCGAGCTACCTGATCCCGCATCCGGTGATCCGGAAGGTGTCCTTCACAGGCTCCGTCCCCGTCGGCAAGCAACTCGCGGCGCTCGCCGGCCAGCATATGAAGCGCGTAACGATGGAACTCGGGGGGCATGCGCCGGCGATCGTCTTCGACGACGCCGACCTCGACAACGCGGCGGCCCTGCTGGCGGCTGCCAAGTTCCGCAATGGCGGCCAGGTGTGCGTCTCGCCGACGCGTTTCCTTGTCCAGGACAAATCCTACGCGCCGTTCGTCGACAAGCTCGTCGGCCATGCGCGCGCCATCAAGGTCGGCGACGGGCTGACCGACGGCACCCGCATGGGGCCATTGCTCAATGAACGGCGGCTGCAAGCCGTCGAGGCGATGATTTCCGAAGCGGTGGCCGAGGGCGCCAAGCTCGAGACCGGCGGCAAGCGCATCGGCAACAAGGGCGCTTTCTTCGAGCCGACCGTGCTCAGCGACCTGCGCCCCGGGATGCGCATCATGAACGAGGAGCCATTCGGTCCGGTGGCGCTGGCGATGCCGTTCGCGACGTTCGACGAGGCGGTGGCCGAGGCAAACCGGCTGCCCTACGGGCTCGCGGCTTACGCCTTCACCCGTTCGCTGAAGACGGCGACCGTGCTTGGCGCGGAGATCGAGACCGGCATGCTGACGACGAATCATCTCGGCCTGGCGCTGCCGGAAGTGCCCTTCGGCGGCGTGAAGGACAGCGGCTACGGTTCCGAAGGCGGCTCGGAAGCGCTGGAAGCCTATCTCGTCACCAAGTTCATCAGCCAGGCGGGATTCTAGTGGTTCGCGCCTGGGCTAGGCGAACATCTCGGTGTGTTGTTCGAGCTGCAGGCGGGTGCGACGGATGTGGCCGTAGAGGATGAGGCCGGCCTGTTCGCCGTCGCGACGCTTCAGCGCCTCTAGGATCAGTCGATGCTCGTGATGCACCGCCGCCATGCCGCCCTTGCCGACCGATGCGGCGAAAGCGCGGCGGTATTGCTGGGTGGTGTTCCAGAATTTGTGGATCATCTGGACGAGCTGAGGCATCCGCGCGCCCTCGTAGCTCAGGAGATGAAACTCGCGGTCGAGCTGCAGGAACTCGTCGATGCCGTCGGTGGCCTCGATGCGCGAGACGAGGTCTTCCAGGCGCGCAAGCGTTTCGGGCGAAAGGTTGGCGCTGCTTTCGGACAGCGCCAGCGGCTCCAACCGCTCGCGGATCTTGTAGATCTCGATGCATTCGGCGCGGTCGAGCTTGGAAATCCAGGCGCCGCTGTTGGGCACGAGGATGACCAGCCCCTCGCTTTCCAACTGCCTCAGCGCCTCGCGCACCGGAATGCGGCTGATACCGTACTCTTCGGCGAGCTCTTCCTGGCGGACGCGGCTGCCCGGCCGCAGCCGCCCCGACAGGATGGCGTCGCGCAGCGCATCGGTGACGCGGCCGCTGGCCAGGGCGGCGCCGTTGCCCTCGGTTCCGCCGCTTGTGCGTCTGCCGGCCATGATCTCAATTCCCCGCATCATGTCGATCCCGAAGATGTTAGTGCATCGGCGAGCGGGTGGGAATCGGCACGAACCAACCACTCACAGATGAGGGCTGACGGGATGCCAGAGCCGGCGGTCCGTCTCGCGCTCATAGGCCTTGCCCTTGGGAAAGGAGACCAGCTCGAGCTGCATGCCCCAGGGGCTGAGGAAATAGACCCAACTCTGACCGGCGCTCGGCCCCTCGATGCGCACCGTCGGCTCGCCGAGCACACGCACGCCATGCGATCTGAGATAGGCGACAGTCTCGCCGATATCGTCGACATAGAAGGCGAGGTGGTGTCCGCCGACGTCACTGTTGCGGGGCTGGGTGCCGTTCCGGCCGGGGGCGGAATATTCGAAGATTTCGAAGTTGGAGCCGTGACGGCAGCGCAGGAATTTGAGCCGCTTCATCACCGTCCGGGGGTGGACGTTGAGATGGGTTTCCATCCAGTCGCCGTCGGAGTGGAAAGGCCCGAGCTCGTAGAACGGCTCGCAGCCGATCACCTCGACGAAGAAACGGACGGCTTCGTCGAGGTCGGGCACGGTGAAACCGATATGCTCGGTGCCGCGCAGCCCGGGCAGGCCTTTCATGGTATCCGTCGCTTCCATGCTCATGATCGGTACGATGTCTCGCAATTCCTGCGGAAGCGTATCCAATTGATGGTCGTTGGCAAGAGAAATAGCCGTTCTGGCCGAATAAATCGAAGTCATTGTATCCAATACTAGCACCGCTTTGGAGGAGGTTTGCATGAACGACAGGACAGCCTACGATCCCGCATTGGGCATAGCCTTCGTCAACGGAAGCTACGTGCCGCTCGCCGAGGCCACGATCCCGATCACCGACCGGGGTTTCGTCCGGTCCGATTCGACCTACGACGTCACCCATGTCTGGAAGGGCCGCTTCTTCAGGCTCGACGATCATCTCGAGCGCTTCCTGGCTTCGATGCGCGGCCTGCGCATGAGCCTGCCGCTGTCCAAGGCGGAAATGGCCGATATCCTCGTCGAATGCGTGCGCCGCAGCGGACTTCGCGACGCCTATGTGCAGATGACCTGCACACGCGGCGTGCCGCCGGCAGGCACGCGCGATCCGCGGCTTTGCCAGAACCGGTTCTATGCCTTCGCGCAGCCTTTCGTCTGGATCGCCAATGACGAGCAGCGCCGCGACGGGCTGAAGATGGTGGTGAGCTCGGTGCAGCGCATCCCGCCCGAATCGCTCGATCCGCGCATCAAGAATTTCCACTGGCTCGATCTCACCATGGGCATCTTCGAGGCCTACGACAAGGACGCCGTCGTCGCCGTGCTCAACGATGGCAAGGGCAATGTCACCGAAGGCGCGGGCTTCAACGTCTTTTCGGTGAAGGGCAACGTCATCGCGACGCCGGACCGCGGCGTCTTCGAGGGCATGACGCGCCGCACGGTGATCGAGATGGCCGGCGAAGCAGGCGTGACCTGCGAGGTGCGGCCGCTGCCGATCGAGGAACTGCGCGACGCCGACGAGATCTTCATCTCCAGCTCCGCCGGCGGCATTATGCCGGTGACGGTGCTTGACGGCCGCATCTACGGCAACGGCAAGCCCGGACCGATCACCAACCGCATCCACGATCTTTACTGGGCAGCACACAGGGCGGGTCCGCTCTGCACGCCGGTCAGTTACGAGACGGCCGCATGAGCGCGCAAGCACAACGTGTCTTCCTGGTGACCGGCGGCACGCGCGGTATCGGCGCGGCCTGCGTCGAGCGGCTGGCGGCGGATGGCGCGCGGGTCGTCTTCACCGGGCGCGACCGGGCCGCCGCCGATGATGTAGTTGCAGCGGTTCCCCATGCGGTCTTCGCCGCCGGCGACGCGACCAGCGAGGCCGACTGCAAGCGGGCGGTCGATGTCGCGCTGGAACTCGGCTGGGGGTGTATCGCCGGCCTGGTCAACAATGCCGGCGCCGGCGGGCGCGGCGCCTTCGACCGGACGACGCTCGACGACTGGAACAGGACGATGACGGCCAACGCGACCTCGGCATATCTGTTCACGCGTCATGCGCTCGCGGGCCTGCGGGCCGCGCGCGGCGCAGTGGTGACGATCTCGTCGGTGGCCGGCCTGGTCGGCGAGGAAGGGCTTGCGATCTACACCGCCTCCAAGGCAGCGCTGATCGGCCTGACACAAGCGCTGGCGCTCGAATACGGCTCGGAGGTGCGCTTCAACGCTGTCTGCCCGGGTCAGATCGCAACGCAGATGATGGCAAAGACGCTGGCCATTCCGGGCCGGCGCGAGAAGCTGGAAAAGCGCATTCCCGCGGCGCGCCTCGGCACACCGGAAGATGTCGCGGAGGCGGTCGGCTGGCTGCTGTCTCCCGCGGCGGACTTCGTCAACGGTGCGGTGCTCAGCGTCGACGGCGGCGAGACCGCCGGCTTCATGACGCCGCGCGACGATCCGAAGGCTTGACTTTCAGCCAAGCGGCCGACCTTGGTCGGCCATCACCTGGCGCAAGCCGCGCTCGATGTCGGCGGGGCGTGCGCAAGCGGCGCCCTCGAGCACCTTGGAAATGCTCGGCGAGGCTTCGCCGCCATGGACACGCTGGACCGGCTGGTCGAGCCAGTCGAAGCAGCGGTTCTGGATCTCGGCCGCGAGCAGGCCGCCATAGGACGTGCCGCGAGCGCCTTGCTCCACGACAAGCACATTGCCGGTCTTGCGGATCGAGGCTTCGATGGTCTGCCAGTCCAGCCCGGCGCGATCGAGCGAGCGCAGGTCGATGACCTCGGCCTCGACGCCGAGGCGTTCGACCGCCTCGAGCACCGGCCGCACCATGGCGAGGTAGGTGAGGATCGACATGGCCGTGCCCTGGCGCACCACCTTGGCCTTGCCGAGAGGGATGAAATAATCGAGGTCGTCGATCGGCGCCGGTCCGGTCGAATTGTAGAGATCGACATGCTCGATGACGAGCACCGGGTCCTTGCAGCGCAGCGCGCTGTTCATCAGGCCGACATAGTCGAAGGGCGTCGAAGGGGCGACGATGCGCCAGCCGGGCGAGGTGGCGAAGATGCCGGCCGGATCCATGGAGTGCTGCGAACCGTAGCCGGTGCCCATGGCGACCTTGGTGCGCAGCACCAGCGGCACGTCGATATCGCCGCCGAACATGTGGCGCGCCTTGCCGATCTGGTTGAAGACCTGGTCGGCGGCCACCCACATGAAGTCCGGATACATGAACTCAACAACCGGAATATAGCGGCCATCCATGGCGATGCCGCCGCCGAGCCCGGTAAAGGCGGCTTCGCTGATCGGCGTGCCGAGCACCCGGTCGGGGAAGGCGGCGGCAAGGCCGCGCGTCGCGCCATTGGTGCCGCCCTTCAGCCGGTGCACATCCTCGCCCATGACGACGATGCGGTCGTCCGTCGCCATGCGGCGCTGCATGACGTTGGCGACGGCGTCGATGAATTTGGCGCTGCCGTCGATCGCGCCGCCGAAGGTTTCCAATTCCTCGGTGCGCGTCCTCGCGAATTCTGAGAGGTCGCCGCGTATGCCGTGGTCGCGGAAACCTTCGTCGGGCCAGAGCGCGGGCTTGACGCGGTTCTTGCCGTCCACCTGCTGGACGAGTTCGGCGGCGACATCGGCCATCAGCGCAAGCGCGCGTTCGCGCAGAGCGGCAACGCCCGAGCTGCCGATGATCTGACGCTGTTCCATTTCGCTCGCCAGCCGGTCGAGCGGGTCGCGCGCCCGCCAGGCCGCTTCCTCCGCCTTGTCGCGATAGCCGAAGGCGCTGCCGGGCAGAGGACCGTTCTGATGGAAGTAGCGATAGACGTCAGCCTCGATGATGGCCGGCCCGCCGCCGTTGCGCATCAGCTCCATGGCTTCCTTCGTCGCAAGATAGACGGCGAGGGGATCCATGCCGTCGACTTTCCAAGCGGGAATGGCGAAGGCCGATCCGCGTGCCGACAGGCGCGGCTCGGCGGTCGCTTCCTCGACATGGGTCGAGACGGCATAGCGGTTGTTCTCGATGAAGAAGCAGAGCGGCAGCTTCCAGGCGGCGGCGATGTTCATCGTCTCCAGCACCGAGCCGATGTTGACCGCGCCGTCGCCGAAATAGGCAAAGGCGACGTCGCCTTTGCCGGCCCGCTTGTGCGCCCAAGCGGCACCGGCCGCCAGCGGCACGCCGCCTCCGACGATCGCGTTGGTGCCGAGATTGCCGGCCTCGGCCCAGCGCAGATGCATCGAGCCGCCGCGTCCCCGGCAAAAGCCTTGCGCCAGGCCGAGGATCTCGGCGAGCGACCTCTGGGCCAGACCGCGGATTTCCGATGAAAACTCCGCTGCGGGCAAGAGGCCGTCGGGCGCGACATAACGGATCGACTTGGCGAGAAACTGGTGATGCGCGCGATGGGATCCATTGATCTGATCGCCAGCGCGCATCAACGCGGCCGAGCCGACGGCGCCGCCTTCCTGGCCGACCGCGGAATGGGCCGGACCGTGCACCAGGCCCTGGCCGGCGAGCTCCAGCACTTTCTCCTCGAAGGCGCGGATGAGATGGGCCGAAACCAGCATCGATTCCAGCGCGGCCGGATCGGCGTCGTCCCAGTCGGCGCGTGTCGTGCGCAGTTCGCGCCAGGGGGCTGATGGGGCCAATGTTGCGTAGTCGGGCATCAGGACTTCCTGGCGGGCTCGCGGCTGGGTTGAGAAGCGTATTGGATACGATAGAGACGTTTATTGCCTTTTGAAAGGCGAAAATTGCCAAAACAGGTTTGCCATTGGATACAATGAATATGTCAGCTTTCGTCGCGGTAGGCGCGGGTACCGACCGGCCTTGAATGCTGCGCGTCGGCGCCGTCAGTCCGCCTCAGGCGCGAGAATGCGTGTCACATGTTCGGCAATCGCCAGGCTGGAGGTCAGGCCGGGGCTTTCGATGCCGAACAGATTGACCAGCCCGGAGCTCTCATGGGTCGTGGCATCCTGGATGACGAAGTCGCTGTTTTCTTCACCGGGGCCGGAGAGTTTCGGCCGAATGCCGCTATAGGCCGGCTGCAGGCTGTCGTCGGCCAGATCCGGCCAGTATTTGCGGATCGCATCGTAGAAGCGTTTGCCGCGCGCCGGATCGACGCGGTAGTCGAGCGTGTCCGTCCATTCGACGTCGGGCCCGAACCGAGCCGTGCCGCCGAGATCAAGTGTCAGGTGGACGCCAAGCCCGCCCGGTTCAGGCACCGGGTAGACCAGCCGCGAGAAGGGCGCCCGGCCCACCACCGAGAAGTAATTGCCCTTGGCGTAGCGAAGCGTCGGCAAAAACCGCCGGTCGAAGCCTTCGAGCGAGCCCGCCAGCGCAACGGCGCCGAGGCCGGCCGCGTTGACGAGGCGCGACGTGGCGATCTCGAAACCCTCGCCGCTTGCCGTGTCCATCGTCTGGAGCACGATGCGGCCGGCATCGATGCGGCCCGAAACGATGCGCGTGTTGAGCGACAGCATGGCGCCGCGTTCCTCGGCGTCGCCGAGCAAGGCGAGCATGAGCGCGTGGCTGTCGATGATGCCGGTGGAGGGCGATAACAGGGCTTTCGTGCAATGAAGCGCCGGCTCCAGGGCTTGCGCTTCAGCGGCGGAAACGAAGCGCAAATCTTCCACACCGCAGGCTGCGGCGCTGGCCCGGATCGCGGCAAGAACGGGTTCCTGGGCCTCGTCGGTTGCGACGATCAGCTTGCCGGAGCGCCGATGCGGGATCGCGCGTTCCGCGCAGTAGCGGTAGAGCATGTCGCGGCCGGCGACGCAGAGCCGGGCCTTCAGCGATCCTTGCGGATAGTAGATGCCGGCATGGATCACTTCCGAATTGCGCGAGCTCGTCTCGGTGCCGATGGCATCCGCCGCCTCGACGATCAGCGTGTCCAGGCCGCGCGCGGCCATCTTGCGCGCAATCGCCAGACCGACGACGCCGGCACCGGCGACGATGCAGTCGATCTGTTCCATTCTCAGCCTGCCTTGGCCGTGTCGGCGGCGCGCCTGCTGAACAGCCGTTCGAGAATCACGTTTCCGCCCTCGGTGATGTCAGCGATGATCGCATGTTCGGCGGCATCGGCATCCTTCCTTTCGACCGCGGCGAGCACCGCGTGGTGATTGTCGATCATGGTGCGGCCGCCTTCATGATAGGATTCCGCAATCAGGGGACCCATCTGCAGCCATAGCCGGTTCAGGATGCCGCGCAGCACAACCATGTCGCCGATGTCGGCAAGCGCGAAATGGAAGGTCTGGTTGAGCTCCAGCGCTTCCGTCCAATTCCTGTCGGTAATGGCGCTTTCGTTGCGGGCAATCAGATCGCGCAGCCGCTCGACATCCCTGGCTGTCGCCTTGAGCGCGGCCTCGCGCGCGGCGAGGCCTTCGAGCTTCAGCCTGATCTGGCGGATCTCTCGATAGCGTTCCAGCGTGATGATGGGGACGCGCACCTCGCGCGCCGATTTCTGCACCAGCGCCTCGTCTTGGATCAGGCGCAGGATCGCATCCCGCACCGGCGTGACGCTGGTTCCGAGCGACTGGGCGAGGTCGCGGATGGTCAGCCTGGCATCCGGCGCGAAGCGTCCCTTGACCAGCGCCTCGGCGACGCGCGCATAGACGGTCTCGCCGAGATTTTCGCGCTCGAGCGTTTCGAAGCTGAAGCTCGCCATGCCGTTCCCGTCCCATTTTTGGCTGTCGGCCCAAAGGGGCTTGACAGTATATCTTATAAGAAACATGATGCATCAAACAGCATAAAGCAAGAGGGAACTGCGACCCTAGGACGAGGGGAGGCAGGGCAATTCCCGCTTGAACGCCTGCAGACAGGAGCCGTGATGGACGCCAGACCGAATTCCCCCGAAGCCCGCGATATCCGCTATCACCTGCATGGCTATACCAATGCCCGCAAGCATCAGGAGACGGGTCCGCTGGTCATCGAAAAGGGCGATGGCATCTATGTCGAGGACATTGCAGGCAATCGCTACATCGAGGCGATGGCGGGCTTGTGGAGCGTCGCCGTCGGCTTCTCGGAAAAGCGTCTGGTGGATGCTGCGACAAGGCAGATGTCGAAGCTGCCCTTCTATCACGACTTCGGCTCGAAGGCGCATTCGCCGCTGATCGACCTGGCCGAGCAATTGGTGCAGATGGCGCCGGTGCCGATGAGCAAGGCCTATTTCACCAATTCCGGCTCCGAGGCCAACGATACCGCGATCAAGATGATCTGGTACCGGTCGAACGCGCTCGGCCAGCCGGCGCGCAAGAAGATCATCAGCCGCAAGCGCGGCTATCATGGCGTCACCATCGCCTCGGCGAGCCTGACCGGGCTGCCCAACAATCATCTCTCCTTCGACCTGCCGATCGCCAATATCCTGCACACGTCGACGCCGCATCATTGGCGCGACGCCCAGCCCGGCGAGAGCGAGGAGCAGTTCTCCGCGCGGCTCGCCGATGACTTGGAAAGACTCATCCTTGCCGAGGGGCCTGAAACGATCGCCGCCTTCATCGGCGAGCCGATCATGGGCGCCGGCGGCGTCGTTGTTCCGCCCGCCGGCTATTGGGAAAAGATCCAGGCGGTGCTGTCGAAATACGACATCCTGCTGGTGGCCGACGAGGTCATCTGCGGCTTCGGCCGCACCGGCGAGATGTTCGGATCGCAGACATTCGGCATCAAGCCCGACATCATGGTGCTGTCGAAGCAGATTTCCTCCTCCTATCTGCCGATCTCGGCGCTCATCATCAACGACAAGGTGTTCGAGCCGATCGCCGACGAGAGCCACCGCATCGGCACCTTCGGCCACGGCTTCACCGGCGGCGGTCATCCGGTCGCCGCGGCCGTGGCGCTGGAGAACATCAAGCTGATCGAGGAGCGCGACCTCGTCGGCAATGCGCGCACGGTCGGCGCGCATCTGCAGGCGCGGCTCAACAAGCTCGCCTCGCATCCACTGGTGGGCGAAGTGCGCGGCGTCGGTCTCATCGCCGCCGTCGAGCTCGTCGCCGACAAGGCAAGCAAAGCGCCGTGGGGCAAGCCGGCGGCGCTCGGCGCGCTGGTCAACGGCTTTCTGCAGCAGAACGGCGTCATCTCGCGCAATATGGGCGACGCGATCGCCTTCTGTCCGCCGCTGATCATCACCGAAGCGCAGGTCGACGCCTTGGTCGATGCTTTCGAGCGTTCGCTCGACGCCGCCCTGCCGCAGGTTCGGGCGCAGGGCTAAGCCAGCCTATGCAGTCGAAACGCCCTGTCGGGTGAGCGGCCCATCGTGCATTGACACATAAGATATAAGATGTAAGTTGCGGATTGTGTGAGCTGAATAGGCTGAATGGATACATTTACGCGAAATTCAGCGTTTGAAGTTTGAAATGCCAACGAAGAAGTGGCAGATTGGATACAAAACTGGCCGGACTAAACCGGTCGATCGGGCAAACAACTCCAGGCCCTTCAAGGGCAGCTGTTCAAATGGGAGACTGATATGAGTGGATTGAAGAAGTCACTGGCTTTGGCGCTGTCGGCGACGGTGCTGTCGGCCGGAATGGCGCATGCCGCCGACTGGTGGCCGTTCAAGATCGCCTCGGCGAAGGATGGCGACCTCAAGAACGTGGGAGAGATCGAATACAAGCCGCTCGACAAGGCAGAGAAGCCCTGGAAGCTCTGCGTGCTCTTTCCGCATCTGCAGGACAGCTACTGGGTGTCGGTGGACTACGGCATCGTCGAGGAGGCCAAGCGCCTGGGCGTCAAGGTGACGGTGCTGCAGGCGGGTGGATACACCGCGCTGCCGAAGCAGATCTCGCAATATGACGACTGCGTTGCGGCGGGCGCCGACGCCATCCTGATCTCGGCGATCTCGGAAGCCGGCGTGGCAGCCAAGATCAACGAGGGCATGGGCAAGGGCATCGTCAACATCGCCGTCGCCAACCCGATTCTCGAGACGCCGATCACCGCCCGCATCACGCCCGACTTCTACCAGAAGGGCTTTCAGACCGGCGAGTATGTGAAGAAGTTCCTCGGCGACAAGCAGGGCACCGCCGTGGCGTTCCCGGGCCCGCAGGGCAGCGGCTGGGCCGAAACCTACATGAACGGCTTCCGCGACAGCACCAAGACCGGCAACATCAAGCTGGTCGGCGAAATGTTCGGCGAGGCCAGCGTGCCGGCGCAGCTCAAGCTGGTCGAGGATGCGCTGCAGACCCATCCGGACGTCAACGTCATCTGGGGCGGCGCGCCGACGGCGGAAGCCGCGATCGGTGCCGTCGCCGACGCCGGCCTGAGCAACGTGACGATCATGTCCTCCTACGAGAACCAGACCATGCTGAAGGCCGTCAAGGACGGCTCGGTGCTGGGCTTCGCCACCGAGTATCCGGTCATCATGGGACGCATCGGCGTCGACCTCGCGGTTCGCGCGCTGGAAAAGAAGGATCACGAGAAGGTCCTGCTGGTTGCCCCCGGCATCGTTACCAAGGACAATGTCGACAAGATCGACACGACCCAGATCTTCGCGCCGGACAACTGGCGCCCCGAGTTCTCGGTCGAATAGCGTAGCCGCTTACGCGGCCCGCACATCGCGGTTGGATCGCGATCCTCCCGGCCTGGCCGCTTCGTCGGAAGCGGTCAGGCGACTTAGCTCGCCAGCCTTGGGTTTTTGGATGCTGGAAGTTACAGGGTTCACCAAGAGATTCCGCGGCATCGCCGCGCTCGACAATGTCGACTTCTCCCTCAATGAGGGCGAGGTCCACGCGTTGCTTGGCGAAAACGGCGCCGGCAAGTCGACGCTCATCAATCTCATCGCCGGTACCTTCCCGTGGGCGGAAGGCGTCTACCGCATCAATGGCCGCACCATCACCAGCCTGACGCCGCAGGTGGCGCAGGAGATCGGCATCGCCGCCGTTTTCCAGGAATTCAGCCTGGTGCCCGACCTCACAGTGGTCGAGAACATCTTCCTCGGCCGCGAGCAGTCGTCCGGCCTGTTCCTCAAGCGCAAGCAGATGCGCCAGGCGGCAGCGGAGCTGCTGGACAGCCTCGGCTTCCATCTGCCGCTCGACGAGAAGGTCGCCTTCCTGTCGCGGGCGCAAAAACAGATGGTCGAGATCGCCAAGGCGTTGCGCATGCGGCCGAAGGTGCTGATCCTCGACGAGCCCACGGCCTCGCTCACCGATGGCGAGGCGGAAAAGCTCTTCAATGCCGTGGCGCTGCTGAAAGCGCGCGGCGTCGGCATCATCTATGTCTCGCATCGCATGAGCGAGATCCGCAATCTCTCCGACCGCGTCACCGTGCTGCGCGGCGGCAAGAAGATCGGCACGGTTGTCACTGCCGAGATTTCGGACGAGGGCCTGATCGAGATGATGGTCGGCCGTCCGGTCGAGCAGCTGTTTCCGAGGATCGAGCACAAGCCCGGCCCGGCCAGGCTCGAGGTGCGCGATCTTACAACCGAGAAGCGCTCCGTCATCGGCGCGTCATTCATGGCGCGGGCGGGCGAGGTGGTCGGTCTTGCCGGTCTCGTCGGCTGCGGGCGCAGCGAGCTCTGCCGCGCCGTCTTCGGCCTCGAGACCATCGAGGCCGGCTCGATCATGCTGGGCGACAAGGCTGTCGAGCGGCCGACGCCGACGTCGATGCTCGCCGCCAATGTCTGCTATTTTCCGGCCGACCGCGGCTCGGAGGGGTTGGCGCTGGCGCGCTCGGCGCGCGAGAACGCAACCATGAGCTCGCTCGACCTGCCGGAACTGTCGTCCGGGCCGGTGCTGAAATTCTGGCGCGAGAACGAGACGATCAAGACGCCGCTCGCCAATCTTGCGCTGAGACCCATAGCGCCCGAGCGCAAGGCGTCGGCCTTCTCCGGCGGCAACCAGCAGAAGCTGATGCTGGCGCGCGGGCTGATGAAACCGTTCGACGTCTACCTGTTCGACGAGCCGACCGTCGGCATCGACGTCGGGGCCAAGGCCGATGTCTACAACCTCATCAAATCGCTGGTCGAGGCCGGCGCCTCGGTCGTGGTCTCGACATCCGAATTGCCGGAGCTGATCAATCTCGCGTCGCGGGTCTATGTCATGCATGAAGGCAAGGTGGTCGCCGAGCTTGCCCAGCACGAGCTCAGCGAAGCCCAGGTCCTGTCCCACTATTTCGGAGGGCGCGCATGAGCTCGGAAACGGCGACCATCACCGTTGCCAACGCGCCATCGCATCGCGCCAGCCGGCTCGACCGCTTCCTCATGCAGGGCGGCATCGTCATCACCTTCCTGGTCGTGGCGGTGGTCGCGACCGCGCTGATCGAGCCGCGCTTCCTCAACCGGCTCAACCTGCTCAACGTCATGCGCAATTTTGCGCTGCTGCTCATTCCGTCGCTGGCGCAGATGCTGGTGATGACGGCCGGCGGCTTCGACCTCTCCGTCGGCGCGGTGGTGGCGGCGACCTCGGTGGTGACGGCTGCCGTGATGCTAGTCGGCAGCGGCTATTTCCCAGGCATGGAGCTGGTCGTCATCCTTGCCTCGCTGGTCATCGCGCTCGGCGCCGGCGCGCTTGTCGGGCTGGTCAATGCCGGGCTTGTGGCGACCTTCTCGCTCTCGCCCTTCATGGTGACGCTGGCGATGATGTCGGTGCTGATGGGCATCGCGCTCTATTTCACGCAAGGCATCCCGATCTACGGCGTGGCCGACTCCTTCATCGCCAATGTCGGACGCGGCCAGTTCCTGGGCCTGCCGATCGTGCTCTGGGTCGGGTTGGCGGTGCTTGCCGCCTGCATCGTCATGCAGCGCTTCACCGCGCTCGGCCGCCATATCTATGCGGTCGGCAGCGACCAGCGCTCGGCGCGCTTGTCAGGTGTCGCCACCGGCCGCACGCTGATGGCGGCCTATATGCTTGCCGGCCTGCTCGCCGCGCTCACCGGCTTCCTGATGACGTCGAGGCTCGGCTCCGGCCAGTCGACGATCGGCGGAACCCTGGCGCTCGAAACCATTGCTGCCGCCGTCATCGGCGGCGTCTCGCTGCGCGGCGGCGTCGGCCGCGCAGAACTGGTGGCGCTCGCAGCGCTGTTCCTGTCGGTCATCGCCAACGCGATGAACCTGGTGCAGGTCGACAGCAAGTACCAGACGCTGGTGCTCGGCGCCGTCTTGATCATAGCCTTGGCCATCGAACGGCTTCTGCTGAGGAAGCGGCAGTCATGAGCATGGAGGCCAAGACACAACCGATGGCTCAGAGCTCCGGCCTTTCGCTGAAAGAGATCTTGCGCGCGGCGCGCCTGCCGATCGCCATTGTCGTTGTCCTCATCCTGTTCGGCCTGGTCGAGCCGCGTGTTCTGTCCCTCGGCAATTTCCGCAACATCGCGCTGCAGGCGAGCTATCTTGCGATCTTCGCCATGGCGCAGACCATGGTGCTTCTGACGCGCGGCTTCGATCTTTCGCTCGGCTACACCGTCTCGCTGGTCAGCGTCGCCGCCTCGATGGCGATGGTGGCAATGGGCGGCGGCGATGTCTCGATCCTCTACGGCGTCGGCGCCGCGGTGCTGATCGCCGGTGCGATCGGCCTCGCCAACGGCGTTCTGATCGCCGGCATCGGCATCAACCCGCTGGTGACGACGCTCGGCATGGCCAACATGGTGCTGGCCTTCGCCTCGACGATCAGCGGCGGCTTCCCCGTTACCGGCCTGCCGAAGAGCCTCACCGCCGAATTCGCGCAGGGATCGCCGCTCTCGATTCCGATGCCGATCTGGATTGCCGCCCTGGTGTTCGTGCTCTTGTTCCTCGTGCTCAAGGCGACGCGCTTCGGCCGCAGCCTCTACATCATCGGCGCCAATCCAAGGGCGGCGGTCGCGGCGGGCATTCGCACCGTGCCGGTGCTGGTGCTGGCCTACACGCTATGCGCGCTGCTTGCCGCGCTCGGCGCGCTTCTGCTCACCGCGCGCACCGGCTCGGGTGAGCCCAATCTCGGCGGCAATCTCACATTGGAGGCGATCGCGGCCGCCGTGGTCGGCGGCGTGCGCCTCTCCGGCGGGGAGGGCGGCGTGGGCGCGGCCGTGCTCGGCGCGCTGTTCGTCACCGTGCTCTCCAACGGCATGAACCTCGTCCAGATCGACGGCTATCTGCAACAGATCTGCTTGGGCGTCATCATCATCGTCAGCCTGATCGTTAATCGCGACGAAGCCAGGCGCTGATACTCCAACCTCTTCGGGAAGCTCGTATGGCCTATCAAGTTTGCATCGATATCGGCGGCACCTTCACCGACTGCCTTGTCTCGAACAGCAAGGGCGAGATCGCCATCTTCAAGTCGCCGACGACGCCCGGCGAATTCGAAAAAGGCTTCATCAACGTGCTGCATGTCGCGGCTGAGGGCTACGGCCTGAGCGGCGCCGACTTCATGAAGCAGATCGACCTCGTCGTGCACGGCTCGACCGTGTCGACCAACGCGCTGGTCGAGCGCAAGACGGTCAAGGTCGGCCTCATCCTGACCACCGGTCACCAGGACATACTGGTTTTGCGCGAAGGTCCGCGCAAAGGCGCTTTCCAGTGGCGGCTGAACTATCCCGATCCCTATGTGCCGCGCCATCTCACCAAGACCGTCGCCGGCCGTATCGATGCCCGCGGTCGCGAGCTCGCGCCGCTTTCGCTGGATGACGTCCGCAAGGCCGCCGCCGAGTTTCGCGGTCTCGGCGTCGAGGCGATCGCCGTCGGCCTGCTGTGGTCGGTGGTCAATCCGGCGCATGAGCTCGCCGTGCGCGAGATCCTGAACCAGGAGCTGCCCGGCATCCCGGTGACGCTCAGCCATGAGATCAACCCGATGCCGCGCGAGTACAAGCGCATCATCGCGGCCGCGATCGATGCTTCCATCAACCCGATCGTGCGCACCTATATCGAGAAGCTGAAGACGGCGCTCGACGAGGAAGGTTTCGAGGGCGAATTGCTGCTTGCCAACTGCGTCGGCGGCATGATGCCTTTGGCCGACATGATCCGGAAGCCGATCTACAGCGTCATGTCCGGTCCGACGCTGGCGCCGATGGCGGCGCTGGCATTGTCCGACGAGCCCGACATCATCGTCGGCGACATGGGCGGCACCACCTTCGACGTCTCGGCGCTGCGCGACCACCAGATCATCGTCACGCCGGACAGCATGATCCATGACGATTCGCTCGGCATTCCCAAGGTCGACGTGCGCTCGGTCGGCGCCGGCGGCGGCTCGATCGCCTTCGTCGACGAAGGCGGCCTGCTGCAGGTCGGTCCGCGCAGCGCGGGCGCCCGGCCGGGTCCTGCCTGCTACGGCCAGGGCGGCACCGAGCCGACAGTGACCGACGCCAATGTCGTGCTCGGCATCGTCGATCCGGATTATTTCCTCGGCGGCAAGATGCAGCTGAAGCGCGAGCTGGCGGAGGCGGCGGTCGACAAGATCGCGACGCGGCTTGGCGTGTCGCGGCAGGAGGCGGCCTACGCGATCTACACCACCAGCAATCACAACATGGTGGCGGCGATCGAAGAGATCACGGTGCGCGAGGGCATCAATCCGCGCGACTCCTTCTTCGTTTGCGGCGGCGGCGCCACCGCCATCCACATCGCCGAGATGGCCGATATCCTCGGCTTGAAGCGCTACATGGTGCCGCGCTTCATGGCCGGCCTCAGCGCTTTCGGCGGCCTGATCTCCGACATCCGCTCCGAAGAGAGCGCGGTGCTGCTCACCTCCGATGCCGACTTCAACGTCGCCGGCGTCAACGATGCGCTGAAGCGGCTGAAGCAGGCTGGCAACTACTTCCTCGCCGAAGCCGGCGTCGCGGTGGAGAATCGTCAGTTCGAGTTCTCCTTCCTCGGCCGTTACGAATACCAGTCCTTCGAGATCGAGGTCCCGTTCGAGGCAAAGGACGGCATGGTGTCCGAGGGCGATCTGCCGGGTCTAGTCGAAGCCTTCCACAAGATGCATGAGCGCATCTATTCGATCCGCGCCGACAATGACGTCGTCGAGTTCACGGCCTGGAAGCTGCGCGCCATCGGCAAGCGCTCCGGCCAAGACATCTGGCAGAAGAACACGCTGCCCGACCAGGTCGGCGCCATCGACCGGAAGGCCAAGCGCGGGATCTACCAGCAAGAGAGCGGGCGTGTCGAAACGGTGCCGGTCTACGAACTTGCGCAGTTGCGCGCGGGTGCGCAGGTTGCCGGCCCCTGCCTGGTCGAGGCCGAGACCTTCACCGCCTATCTCAAGGACCAGCACCAGGGCCAGATCGACCGTTACGGCAATCTCGTCGTGAACATCGCCTAGTCAAATCTACACAAGGGAACGATCCTATGGACTCCATCAACAGGCTCGAACTCGACGTCGCGGAACGGCGGGTCGACCCCTTTCTGATGTCGGTGCTGAAAAGCCGCTTCGAGGCGATCGTGCGCGAGATGACGCTGGTCGTCATGCGCGCCAGCCGCTCGGCCGTGATCAAGAACGCGCGCGACTTCTCCTGCGCCATCCTGACCTACGATCATCGGCTGGTCTCGGTCGAAGACGCGCTGCCGATCCACGTCATGTCTATGGACATGGCGACGCGGCCGCTGACCGACCTGTTCGACGACATCACGCAGGGCGACATCTTCCTCAACAACTGCCCCTACACCGGCGGCACCCATCACGCCGACCTGATCATGGCGATGCCGGTGTTCTTCGACGGCGAGCCGCTGTTCTGGGTCGTGGCGCTGTCGCACCACGCCGATACCGGCGCGCCGGTGCCGTCGACCTATCTCCCTTTCGCCAAGAACATCTTCGAGGAGGGGATGCATTTCCCTTGCGTGCGCGTCGCGCAGAACTACGAGGAGAAGAAGGACATCCTGCGCATCGGCACGATGCGCAACCGCGTGCCGGACATGTGGCTGGGCGACGTGCGCGCGCAGATCGGCGCCTGCCGCACCGGCGAGCGCCGCATCGGCGAATTGTTCGCGCGCTACGGCCGCGACACCATCCTCGGCTTCGTCGAAGACTGGTTCGACTACGGTGCGCGCTGCGCCAAGGCGGCGATCGCCAAGCTGCCGGCCGGCAGCTACAGCTACGAGACGCGCCATGACCCGGTGCCCGGCGTCGCCGACGAAGGCATTCCGGTCAGGGTGACGATCAATGTCGATCCGGAAAAGGGCGAGATCGTCGTCGACGTGCGCGACAACATCGACAATGTGCCGGGCGGGCTCAACCTGTCGGAAAACACCGCAACAGGCTCCTGCCGGATCGGCGTTTTCAACAATCTCGACGAGAGCATTCCGCACAATGAGGGCGCGAAGTCGCAGATCAAGGTGCTGCTGCGCGAGGGAAGCGTCGTCGGCAAGCCGAAATATCCGGTCGGCACTTCGGTCGCCACCACCAACGTCAACGACCGCCTGATGATTGCCGGCAACTGCGTCTTTTCGCGCATGGGCGCGCCTTACGGCCAGGCCGAGAGCGGCTCGCACCTGCCGGCCGGCGTCGGCGTCATCTCCGGCGAGGATCCGTTCAAGCACGGCAAGTCCTATGTCAACCAGGTCTTCGTCGGCTATGCCGGCGGCGGCGCCCGCCATGGCTTCGATGGCTGGCTGACCTATTGCGGCCCGGCCAATGCCGGCCTCATTCAGCTCGACTCGGTCGAGGTCGACGAATCGATGTATCCGATCGTCATCGAGCGCCGTGGCGTGCTGCCTGGATCGCAGGGTTTCGGCGAGTTCGAGGGCGCGCCGGCGACCGGCGGCGTCTTCTATCCGCTCGACCACGACATGACGATCGTCTACGCCGCCGACGGCACCAGCTTCCCGCCGCGCGGCGTGCTGGGGGGCGGCGACGGCAAGGAGAGCGAGACGATCAAGCTTCGGGCCGACGAGAAGATCGTGTTGCCGGCCTTCAGCGAAGAGACGATCGAGAATGGCGCCCGTATCGAGTTCACCGCCTGCGGCGGCGGCGGTTACGGCGACCCGCTGAGGCGCGATCCGAAGCGTGTCGCGGCAACCGTCAATCGCGGCTGGCTGAGCCGCGAGGATGCCGAGACGGTCTACAAGGTGGTTCTGGTCGATGCCGACGAGCCTGGCCTGCTCAAGGTCGACGAAGCCCGTACAGCCGCCCTCAGAACCGTTTGACTCCGATAGAGCGTTTCACCGTTTCACGGAAACGGCGAACCGCTCTATCCCTTTGTTTTTACGCAATTCCGGACGGAAGGTTACGGCGAAGACGCCGAACTTAACCGCTCACACTTTTCCTGGAATTGCTTAGGCGCGGAACTGGTCTGCGAGAGACCTCGAATTCCGGGCCGGTGGTTGGAGAGGGAGCGCCTGCCCGGCGGTGTGCGATGCATGACGACCGACCCGTGCCGAGCCGCGGCCTGCCACCGATAGACGCTGCTCTTCTGCTCCTGGCAGCAGCGATCTATGGCGGCATCTTTCCGATCAACCGGCTGGCCGCCGAGACGCAATGGCCGCCTGTGGGTTTCGCCTTTGCCCAATCGCTTGCGGCAGGCGTGATCCTGGCTCTGGCGGCGGTAGCCGCCGGCGGTCGGTTCGCCGTCACCATCGGGCAGATGCGCACGTACCTGATCATGGGCGGCCTGGTGGTTGGCCTGCCGATCGGCATACTGGTGTCGGCCGCTCCGCATGTCGACGCCTCGGTGCTCACTCTGGTGCTTTGCCTATCTCCCATATTCACCCTCGCCATCGGCGCGCTGGCGGGCCTTGATCGCTTCGATTGGCGCACTTTCGCCGGCATGATGCTCGGAGTGGCCGGCGTGGCTGTCCTCGCGCTGCCCGGTGTAGGCGTTGTCGGCTCGGACGGCATCGTTTGGTTTCTGGTGGCCCTCATTGCCCCGGTCATGTTCGCTGCCGCCAACAATTGCGCCAAATGGCTGCGCCCCGAAGGTGCGTCCTCCGTAATGATGGCGGCCGGAACGTTGCTGGGAGGGGCCGTCGTTGCCGGCGTTGTCATGCTTGCGCTCGGCGGTGCGGCGTTGCCGTCCGAGTGGACGGGCAGGACCGCGATGCCGCTCGTCCTGGCGACGGCGATCAATGCCGTCTTCTTCGTCCTGTTCTTCGTATTGGTCGCTCGCATCGGGCCGACGCGCTTTTCGGTCTTCAACTATCTGGCCATGGCCGCCGGCATCCTCTGGAGTCTGGCCGTCTTCGACGAACGACCGGCCGCCTCGTTCTGGGTGGCCCTGTTCCTGATGCTTGCAGCCATGTACCTGGTGCTGTCGCGCAAGCTCGACTGACCATCTGGTTACCCCTGGTCGGCCACGGCCTTTCACATGATGCCGAAGGTCTTGTAAGCATCCACCGCGCTCATTCCCTCGCGGATCGCCTTGGCCACGCGTTTTTCTCCGCGGACTTTTTCGAGGGCCAGGCGCACCACCTCTTCCTCGGCTTCAGCGGGGACAACAAGGACACCTTCCTTGTCGCCGAACAGCAGCGTTCCCGGCTCTATGCGCACGCCGCCGATTTCGAGCGCGCAGCGATAGTCGACGACCTTGCCGCGCACGCCCTGGTCCTGCGCGTAATAACCGGTGCAGAAGCAGGGAAATCCCAGCGCCTTGATGCCATCCGTGTCGCGGGCGAAACCGTCGACCAGCGCGCCGCGTGCGCCAAGGATCTTCGCACGCGTCGACATCAACTCGCCCCACAACGCGTAGCGGGGCGAGGCGCCGCTGGCGACGTAGATCTCGCCGGGCTTCAAATCGTCGAGCGCTTCGAACATCAGCCCGAACGGCTTGCTCATCAACGGGTTGTGCGTCGATCCGTTGGACGGGAAGATATCGGTCTCGAGCACGGGCATGGCCCTGCCAAGCAATCGCGTGCTTTCGTCAACGGGCTTGAATACCGGCGGCAGGAATTGATGCTGCAGCCCCAGCGTGTCCATCACGTCGCCGACCACCGCGACGAAGAGCTCCTTCTCGAACAGGCGATACATTTCGCCGTCGTCGGCATAGAGGCGCGTCGATCTGGTCATCAGGCTTGCATCCGGATGTTGGTGGATTGAATGGTCCGCGAAGGTCCCAGCGCTGCGGCATTCTGCACCAGCGCGCGCATGTAGCCGAGCGCAAAGGCCTTTCCCGCGTGCCAGGGCGCGTCGCAGGACATTTCCGGCGTGTGGTCGGGGATGATGACGCCCTCATAGTTTTCGTCGCGCAGGATGCGGACGATCTCGGCCATGTCGATGTCGCCGTCGTCGACGAAGGTCTCGTGATAGTTCGGCACCTTGCCGCGCACGTTGCGGAAATGGATATAGCCGATGCGCTTGCGTCGGGCGAAGCGCCGGACATGCCCGTAAATCTCGTCGGCGCCCGGCATTTCCTGCAGCGAGCCGAGACAGAGCTCCAGCCCGTTGGATGGTGAGTCGACGATGTCCATCAGCCGGTCGTATTTCTCCGGCCGGTTGACGAGCCGCGCCGCGCCCCGCAGCGCTTCGGCCGGCGGATCGTCCGGATGCGCGGCGAGCACCACGCCGGCTTCCTCGGCTACCGGAACGACTTCCCGCAGGAAGGCGCCGAGCCGCTGCCAGAGCTCATCGCTGCTCACCGTCACCGGCGCGGCGGCCGGCCGGCCGGCGCGGTAGCGCATGTTCCAGACCACGCCGTCGGGGAGGGGCAAATCGGGGTCGATGGCCGCAAGGTCGAGCCCGACCGACATAGCCTCGCCGCGCGCGAAGGGCCCGCGCGACCAGCCCCAGACACCGGCGATGGAGAAGTTGTAGCCGATGCACGGGATGCCGGCGCGGCCGGCATCCTGGATAAGCCGCTTCAGCCCTTCGATCTGCTTCGCCCTGTCGGGACCATCGAGCAAAATGTCGGACCAGAAGCGCGGCGAGAAATTCTCGATCGCGGCGATTTCCAGCCCGTTGTCGCGCACGGTCCTGACCAGGCCGGCGAAGTCCTCGTAGTTCCACAGCGCATCGGTGGAGCAATCGCCCCAGCCTTCCGTCTCGCTGCCGGCCGACAGCGAAGGATCGCGCCCGCGAAAATAGTTGGTGAGGTGGGCAACGATGTGGGTGGCGCCCGCCTGGCGGGCGAAGCGGAAATTGCCCGGAGTCAGCGACTCCCGGTAAAGGCCAAGTCCGATCTTCATGGTCATTTCACGCCAATGCCAGCGGTCAGGCCGCCATCTATTTTGTAGTCCGCGCCGGTGCAGAAGCCGGCCTTGGAAGAACACAGAAAGGCGATGATCTCCGCCACTTCCTCGGGCTCGCCGATGCGGCCGAGCGGATGGGCCGCGCCGAAGCGCCTGTAGGCTTCCTCGACGTCGGCATCGCTGCCGTTTTCGCCACGCGCTGCTTTCTCGAGGATCGGCGTGCGAATCGAGCCGGGGCTGACCGAATTGACCCGGATGCCGGCGGCCGCATAGTCGAGCGCCAGCGAACGCGTCAGCGTGTGGATGGCGCCCTTGGTGGTGGCATAGGCGGCGACGTTCTGCTGGCAGGCGAAACCCTGCACCGAGGCGACGTTGACGATAGCGCCGCCGCCGCGCTTGATCATTTCCGGGATGCCGAAATGGGCGGTCAGATAGATCGAGCCGACATTGACCGTCATCGCCTTGTTCCAGGTTTCCCAGTCGGTCGTCGTGGCGGTTCCATAGGGATGGACCGCCGCTGAATTGACGATCACGTCGAGGCCGCCGAAGCGCTCGACGCCGACAGCGACGGCGTCGCGGACCTGGTCTTGCACGGAGACGTCGGTGTCCACGACCAGCGTGCCGGCCCCTGAACTTCCCAGCTCCGCTCGCATCGCGGCATTGGCCAAGCGGTCGATGCCGCAGGCGACGATCGCGGCGCCGCCGGCGGCAAGGCGCCTGGCGGTCGCGAGACCGATCCCGGTCGTCCCTGTCACCAGCGCGACCTTGCCTTCAAAATCCTTCATTGCGGGAACTCCTTCATTCACGTGTCGGAAGCCGGCTCTTCCGGCAGGAATCGCAGGGCGAAATCGAGATGGCGGCTCATCAGATAGGCGTAAGCCAGCCTGTCGCGCGCGCGTAGCGCGGCTATGATCTCGCCATGCGCAGCACGGGTGTCGGCCAACACCGGGCGCATTTCCTTGCCGATGGTCATGATCCGCAGGATCACGGGCGACAGGAAGGAATACATGTCGGTGAGCATGCGGTTGTCCGCCAGCCCGATCAGCGCCCTGTGGAAATTGAAATCGTTCTCGGCGGCTTCCTCGATCGAGCGGCTGTCGACGATCCGGGCATTGATCTCGTCGAGCGCCTCGATCTGCTCGCTCGTGGCATTGAGCACGATGTGGTCGCCGATGCCGACCTCGATGATGCGCCTGAAACCCTGGATGTCGGCAAAGGACGAGCGCGAAACATCCATGTGGGCGGCGAAGAAATTCTGGATGGCGATGCTCTGCCCGTCGGCGAGCACCGCGCCGACGCGCGGTTTGGGCTCGATCAGTCCATAGGTGCGGATGGTGCGCAACGCCTCGCGCACCGTGTTGCGGCTGGCGCCGGTGATCTCGCTGAGCTCGCGTTCCGTCGGCAGCACGTCGCCGACATTGAGCTGTCGCGCGCGAATAAGGTCGAGGATCCGTCCTGCCGCAGTGTCGACCGCGGAGCTGCCGCCAGCGCGGCGGGCAACGACGCTATCGCGCACGGCTTGCGAATTTTCCGGCATAGATCCTCCTAATTGTTGGACCAACATATCGTATGATTTGAGGAAAACAACCGGGCTTGGGATTGATGTTGGCGAATTTTACGGGCTTTCCCGAGAGAATCGGCCATTCGTGAGCGCCAAATTTTAATTTGACTCCCGTTGTGGTCCAACAATAAGTTGCCGACTTCTCACGGAGGAAAGCGGCAAATGGAACAAACCTGGCGCTGGTATGGTCCGGACGACCCGGTGACACTCGATCATATCAAGCAGGCGGGGGCGACGGGCGTGGTCTCGGCCCTGCACGACATCTATGACGGACGCGTCTGGCCCATGGAGAACATCCTCGAGCGCAAGCGCATCATCGAGGCGGCGGGGCTGGCCTGGTCGGTCGTCGAGAGCATACCGGTCCACAACTCGATCAAGATCGGTTCGCCGGAGCGGCTCCGCTATGTCGGCTTCTACAAGGACACGATCCGTGCGCTGGCGAAGGCCGGCATCGCGACGATCTGTTACAATTTCATGCCCGTGGTCGACTGGACCCGTACGGATCTGGCTTACCGCCTGCCGACGGCAGGTTATGCGCTACGTTTCGACGCGATCGATTTCGCCGCCTACGACCTGTTCGTGCTGAAGCGCCGGAATGCCGAGGCCGGCTACACGCCTGCCCGCATCGCCGAGGCGGAAGCGCGGCTGAAGGAGCTTAGCGACGAGAAAATAGACAGGATCGAGCGCAACCTCATCGCCGGCCTGCCCGCCACCGAGCGCGCCTACAACCGCGACAGCTTTCGCGAGGCCTTGGCCGACTACGATGCGATCGGGCCGAAGGAATTGCGCGAGAACCTGGCTTGGTTCCTGCGCGAGATCATTCCGGTGGCCGAACAGGAAGGGGTGCGCATGTGCATCCATCCCGACGATCCGCCATTCTCGCTCTACGGCCTGCCGCGCATCGTCTCGACCGCCGAGGATGCGCGCTTCATCCTCAATGCCGTCGACAGCCCGGCCAATGGCCTGACCTTCTGCACCGGCTCCTACGGCACGCGCGCCGACAACGACATCGTCGCCATGGTCAAGGAGTTCGCCAGCCGCATCCATTTCGTCCATCTACGCAACGTCACCATCGAGGATGACGGCTCTTTCCACGAGGCCGAGCACCTCGAGGGCGGCACCGACATGGCGCATGTCATCCTCGCGCTGATGCAGGAGGAGGCGCGCCGTCGCAAGGAAGGCCGCGCCGACTGGCGCATCCCGATGCGTCCGGACCACGGGCACCTCCTCGCCGACGACATCGGCAAGGCCAGGATCAATCCCGGCTACTCGCTGATCGGCCGGCTCAAGGGTCTCGCCGAGTTGCGCGGCATCATGCGGGCCGTCGAGCGGTTCGGGCTGGCTTGAGACGGTTTGCGTATGTGAAAACTATTTGCTCAGGTAAAAATACCTGCTAGTGGTTTGCGGACCGGGCACATGCCCGGTTGCAGGGAGGAATTGCGGGATATGACAAGACTGCGCGGTCTCGCGTGGGATCATCGACGTTGCTGGGGTCCGCTGGATGCCAGTGTCGGGCCGTATCGCGCCGCCAATCCCGGCCTGGAGATCGAATGGGACCGGCGCAGCCTCTATGAATTCGGCGAGGGCGCGCTCGGCCCCGTGCTCTCGGCCTACGATCTGGTGGTGTTCGACCATCCCTTCATCGGCGACATCGCGCAGGACGAGCTGATGGTGCCGTTCGACGCTTATCTGTCGGCGGAGCAGGTCCGCTTCTTCGAGCAGGATTCCGTCGGTCCGTCCTGGCGGTCCTACGAGAAGAGCGGGCGCCAATGGGCATTGCCGATCGATGCCGCCTGCCACGTCGCCTCGTATCGCCCGGACCTGCTGGAACGCTACGCACCGGTGCCCCGCACGCATGAAGAGGTGGTCGCGCTCGGCCGGCTGGCGCGCAAGGAAGGGAAATGGCTCGGCCTGCCTTTCGTGCCGACGGACGCCATGTGCCTGCTGTTGACGCTTGGCGACGCACAGGAGGACGGCGAGCAATTCATCGCGACGGACATGGTCGAGCAGGTCGTCGGGCAATTGCGCGAGCTTGCGGCGCTGTCGCATCCGAACTCGTCCGGTTGGAATCCGATCCGCTGCTACGACCACATGGTCGCGCATGACGACGTTGTCTATGTGCCGTTCGCCTTCGGCTACGTGAACTATGCCGCGAAGACCGACAGGCCGTATCTGCGCTTTGCCGACGTGCCGACCCCGCGATCGGCCGGCGCCCTGCTCGGCGGCGCCGGCATCGGCGTCAGCGCCCAGTCGAAGCACAAGCAGCAGGCGATCGACTACGCGCTGTTCCTATGCTCGCCCGACTATCAGCGCGGCGACTATGTGAAGTCGGGTGGACAGCCGGGATCGCTGGCAGCCTGGAAGGACGCCGAAGTCAATCGTCTCTCCGCCGATTTCTTCTCCTCGACGCTGCGCACGATCAGCTCGTCCTATCTGCGTCCGACACATCCAGGCTTCATCGCCTTCTTCCGCGAATGCGCGCCGCGCGCGGCCGCGGCCATAGCCGGCGACATCGGCGCTGCGGAGCTCGCCGACCACGTGAACCGCCTCTATCGCGAAACCAGGCAGCCGGAACGGAGCATTGCGTGATGGCTGCCGGTATTGCCGAAACGCTCGAGGAAAGCGAAAGCGGCCGCAACGGATATCGCGTGCCGGCGGTGGAGAAGGCGCTCGACGTGCTGGAGTTCATGGCCTCCAGCGCCGATGCGATGACCCAGACCGAGATTGCGACCGGCCTTGGCAGGTCCATCCACGAAATCTACCGCATCCTGCTTTTGCTGGAGAAGCGCGGCTACATCTTCCGCACGCAATCGGACCGCTTCCGGCTGTCGCTGAAACTGTTCGAGCTGGCGCATATGCATCCGCCGGTGAACAGGCTCGTCGAATCCGCGCTGCCGGCGATGCGCGAATTGACCGCCAATGCCGACCAGAGCTGCCACCTTGTGGTGCGTGAAGGGCAGAACGCGCTGGTGGTGCTGCAGATCGATTCACCGCTGCCGATGCGCTATTCGGTTGCGCTCGGATCGCATTTCCCGATCCTGGAAACCAGTTCCGGCGCGGTGCTGCTCGCCCACTCGAACCGGGCCGAGCGCGACCGCATCGTCGAGCGCATCGTCGCCGCCGGCGAAGGCCAGGGAACGCGCGGGGAAATCGAGGCACGGCTGAACGAGGTGGCCAGGCTCGGCTACGAGATGCGCGCGTCGCTGGCCGTCGAGGGCTGCACCAACATCTCCATGCCCGTGCGCGACCATGTCGGCGCCGTCATCGCCGCGCTTACGGTCCCGCTGCTGCCGCAGAAAGCAGCACGTTTCGACCGTCAGACCGTCTTCGAACGAACCCGGACAGCCGCCGAGAAGATATCGGCCGCGCTCGGTTGGGGCGAAGCCAACAGCTCTTCACGTGCCGACCCGGAACGGCGGGATTACCCGTTCAGCGACTGAGACAAACGAAAACCTGGGAGAGAAAAATGCACTGGTCCAAATCAATCCTGCTCGCATCCGCGGCCATGCTGGCCATTGGCGCGGCGGCGGCGCATGCCGAGAACATGCCCAAGCACATCGGCTACGTCACCAACTACGCCACGCATGAGTGGTACCAGAACGTCATCAAGGGCATGAAAGCGCATGGCAAGGAACTGGGAATCGAGGTCGAGGTGCAGGACGCCAATCTCGACATAGCCAAGCAGGTCGCCGCGGCCGAAGACTTCATCGCCAAGGGCGTCGACGTGCTGATCATCACCCCGGTGAATGAGGAAGGCGTGGTGCCGCTGCTGCGTCAGGCCAAGGCCGCCAACATCCCGGTGGTGCTCGAGGGAAACCCGGTCAAGGGCATGACCACGATGGTCGCCATCTGCGACTACGACACCGGCTATTTCTCGGGCGTCGAGGCCGGCAAATATGCCAAGGAAAAGCTCGGCGGCGTCGCCAAGGTGATGAATGTCGGCCTGCCGTTGCTGTCGGCGACGGTGCTGCGTTCGCAAGGCTTCATGGACGGGCTGAAGACCATCGTCCCCGACGCGGTCATGGTCCACGACCTTGACGGCGGCGGTAATCCGGACCGCGCGCTTGAAGTGTCGTCGGCCGCACTCGCCAAGAATTCCGACATCAACATCATCTACGGCATCAACGATTCGTCCTCGCTGGGCGGCCTGCAGGCATGGAAGGCTGCCGGCAAGTCGCAGGACGGCCTGCTGACGGTCGGCACCGGCGGCGAAGGACTTGCCTTCATCAACGCCATGCAGAACGAGCCGTCCTACCGCATCGAGGCCGCCATGTTCCCGGAAAAGGAAGGCTTCACGACCATCGACGCGGCGGTCAAGCTGTTCAACAACGAGCAGGTGCCGGAGCACATCGTCAGCCCGACCGCGCCGATGACTGGCGACGAGTGGAAGAAATACTATGATTATGACGGCACGACCCGCACCATCAAATGGGATGCCGTCAATGCGCTCCAGCCGCCGGCAAAGTGCATGAAGACCTCGGCCGACCTGAAGAAATAGGTCGATCGACACGGTCCTTCCCGCGTCGCGGGAAGGACCACCAGCCAGGCGCCGACGGCCAGCGAAAACACGGCGCCGGCGCCTGACCTTAGAGCCGGATGATTTCAGGTCTGTTCGACCTGAAATCTGAATCCGTCTCTAAATCCGAGAGATAGAGCATGATGTCGTCCGAAAACCGCTTCACACTTTTCGGCATCATGCTCTAGCGACGGGAACGGACTGATATGAGCGAGCTTACACACGCTTCCGCGCAGAAGCGTTTCATCGGCGGCCAGCTTCTCGGCAGCAGCCAGCTGGTGCTGGGCGCCATCCTGGCGGTGCTTTGCATCGCCATATCGATCGTGGCGCCGCAGTTCTATTCGGAGGCCAACATCATCGCCATCCTGCGCCAATGCGCGCTGGTGCTGATCGTCGCTTCGGGCATGACCATGCTCATCATCACGGCGGAGGTCGACCTGTCGGTCGGCGCCTCGCTTGCCTTTGTCGGCTGCATCGGCATGGCGGTGCTCAATTCCACCCATAGCCTCGCGCTCGGCATGCTGGCGGCACTCGCCTTTGCCGGCGGCGTCGGCCTGTTCAACGGGCTCGTCGTCACCAGGCTCAGGGTGAATTCGCTGATCGCCACCATCGGCACCATGATGATGCTGCAGGGCGGCGTCTATCTGTTCACGCGCGAGGCGGTGCAGAACCACAATCAACTGGCAAGCTTCACCGATCTCGGCGCCGGCTATGTCGGCGCCGTGCCGGTTCCCGTCATCCTGGCGGCGCTGATCTTCCTTGTTGCCTATGTGACGCTGCGCTTCACCACGCTCGGCCGCTATCTCTACGCGGTCGGCGCCAATGAAAAGGCGGTGCGCCTCTCCGGCCTGCGTTCGGAACGGCTCAAGCTGCTTGCCTTCGTCGTCACCGGCCTGTGCGTCGGCGTTGCCGGCATGATCCTGTCGTCATTGATGAATGCCGGCCAGCCGACCGCCGGGCGCGGCTTCGAGCTGACGGTGATCGCCGCCGTCATTCTCGGCGGCACCAGCCTGCTCGGCGGCCGCGGCTCGCTGTTCGGCACGCTGCTCGGCGTGCTGGTGCTGAAGGTGATCGACAACGGCATCATCATCCTCGGCTGGAACCAGGACCTGCAGATGGTGGTGCCGGGCATCGTCATCATCCTGGCGACCTATCTCGACATCATCCGGAACAAAGCCAATGTCCGTTGATTTCCTTCATCCCGGCGAAGGCGCGGCCATCGACACGAATGTGTCGGCGCTGGAGATGCGCGGCATCGGCAAGCGGTTTCCGGGCGTGGTGGCGCTGGACAATGTCGACTTCACCCTGGAGCCCGGCAAGATCCATGCCCTGATGGGTGAGAACGGCGCCGGCAAGTCGACGCTGATCAAGATCATGGCAGGCGTCTACGGCAAGGATGCCGGCACGGTCCGCATGCGCGGACGCGAGGTCGACATCAAGTCGCCGCGCGACAGCCTGAAGGAAGGCATCAAGGTCGTCTTCCAGGAGATCGCGTTGATCTCCGAATTCACCGTCGCGGAGAACATCTTCCTCGAAGGCTATCCGACCGGCAGGACCGGCTCGATCGACTGGAAGAAGATCCGCGCGGACTCGGCGGCGCTGTTCAATCGCATCGGCTTCAACGTCGATCCAGCGGCGCGGACGGGATCGCTGCCGGTGAGCCAGCAGCAGATGGTCGAGATCGCCCGCGCGCTCGCCCACGAGGCGCGTGTGGTGGTGATGGACGAACCGACATCCTCGCTGACGCCGAACGAAGTCTCGCTGCTGTTCACCGTCATCCGCCGCCTGGCATCGCTCGGCATCGCTGTGGTCTATGTCAGCCACAAGCTCGACGAGGTGTTCGAGATCGCCGACACGGTGACGGTGCTGCGCGATGGACGCCACATCTCCACCAAGCCGATCGGCGAGCACACCAACGACACGCTGATCCAGGACATGATCGGCCGCCGCATCGACAACCTCTTTCCCCGTCAGCGCGGCGTGGCGGGCAGCAAGGTGGCGCTCTCCGTCGAGAAGCTCAGCACGGCGAAGAAGCTCATCGACGTGTCATTCGAGGCGCGCGCCGGCGAGGTGCTCGGTTTCTTTGGATTGATGGGCGCCGGCCGGACCGAGCTCGCCAAGGCGATCGTCGGCTACGATCCGATCATTTCGGGCACCATCGCGGTCGACGGTCAGCGCCTCGCGCCGCACGACACGCGCACCGGCGTGCGGCTCGGCATCGGCCTGCTCACCGAAGACCGCAAGAGCGAAGGCCTGATGGGCGAGCTACCCGTCTACCAGAATGCCAGCCTCGCCTCGCTCGGCGCGTTCGCCCGCCTGGGCTTCGTCGACAAGGCGAAAGAGCATCAGGCGGTGCAAGACTATGTCGACCGCTTCCGCATCAAGACGCCCAGCCTGTTCCAGCAGATCAAGAATCTGTCGGGCGGCAACCAGCAGAAGGTGCTGATCTCGCGCTGGCTGATGCGCGGCCTGAAGGTCATCGTCGTCGACGAGCCGACACGCGGCATCGATGTCGGCGCCAAGTCGGAAATCTTCGCGCTGATCGACCGGCTCGCCGGCGAGGGCCTGGCGGTCGTCATGATGACGTCGGAGATGCCGGAGCTGCTCGGCCTCGCCGACCGCATCGCGGTGATGTGCGAGGGCCGCCTGACCGCGGTCATGCCGCGCGAGGAAGCCACGCAGGAGAAGATCCTCAATGCGGCGATCGGATAGAACCATGGCGCATCGCCGCAGCACTTCTTGCGATACGCGCCATTCCCTTGGAGGAGGCAAGCGATGAGCCTGGCAAGCACGGCTTCCGCAAAAGACCGGCCATCCATGCTGGCGCGGCTCTTTGCCCGGCAGGAACTGGCGCTGCTCGTCTGCCTGATCCTGGTGCTGGCGTTCTTTTCCGCGACGGTCGAGAATTTCTTCTCCGTGCGCAACATGACCAACGTGCTGGGCCAGGCCTCGCTGGCGCTCACCGCCGGCATCGGCTGCGCCATCGTCTTCATATCCGGCGAGGTCGATATCTCGATCGGCTCGCTGCTGGCGACCATCGCGCTGCCGCTGATCATCATCATGAACGATACCAATTCGCTGTTGCTCGGCGTCGGCGGAGCGCTGCTGTTCGGCCTGATCATCGGTATGGTGAACGGCTATCTCGTCGCCTATGCCGGCATCAACTCGCTGATCGTAACGCTCGGCACGATGTTCATCATGCGCGGCGGCGTCTATCTCTACACCGGCCAGCGCGCGATTCCCGACGACGCCAGCCTCGACAGCTTCATCGCGCTGTCCGACGGGCGTCTGTTCAACATCATCCCATATTCGGCGGTGATCGCCATCGTGCTCCTCGCCGCCTTCGGCTACATGATGCAGCACCGGCCGTTCGGGCGGCAGATCTATGCCGTCGGCGGCAACCAGGAGGTCGCGCGGCTGGCAGGCTACGATGTACGGCGCGTCAAGTTCATCTGTTTCATCATCAGCGCGCTGCTGGCGACGGTCGCCGGCATCATCCTGGCGGCACGTGTCGGCTCGGCGCAGCATACGGCGGGGCTCAACTTCGAATTCCAGGTCGTTGCCGCGACGGTTCTCGGCGGCGTGAGCCTTGCCGGCGGCATCGGCAGCCTGACAGGGATGGCGCTCGGCGTGCTGATCCTGCAATTCCTGTCGAACGGCCTGCGCGGGCTCGGGCTGCCGACCGAATGGCAGCTTGTCATCACCGGCATGATCATCATTGCCGCGGTCGCCTTCGACGAAGCGAAGCGCCGGCGCGCGAATGGAGGCTGACATGGCTCGTCTTGAAGGAAAAACAGCAGTCATCACGGGTGCTGCCGACGGCATCGGCCACGCGATCGCCGAGGCGATGGCGCGGGAAGGGGCGCATGTCTTCCTCGGCGACATCGCCGACGAGGCCGGCGAGGCGTTCGCCGCGGCACTTCGCGCGGCCGGCCGCCGCGCCGACTATGTCCATTGCGACGTCTCCCAGGAGGCCGATATCGCCGGCCTGATCGACAGCGGGGTGAAGGAGACCGGACATCTCGACATCCTGGTCAACAATGCCGCGATCGCCATAGGCGGCATGCCGGTGCACGAGATGACCGACGAGCAATGGCACCGGCTGATCGCGGTCAACCTGACCAGCGTGTTCCGCGGTTGCAAATACACGCTGCCGCACATGATCGCGCAGAAGTCGGGATCGATCATCAACATGGCCTCGGCACAGGGCCATATCGGCCTCGACGGCTGGACCGCCTATGCCGGCGCAAAGGGCGCGGTGATGGCGATGACGCGCCAGATGGCGGTGGAGTTCGGCCCGATGAACATCCGCGTCAATTCGATCTCACCCGGCACCATCAACACGCCGATGAACGACAGGCTGATCAAGGAGATCGGCGGCAATCTCGCCAAGGCCTGGGTCAAGATGCATCCGCTCGGCCGCATCGGCGAGCCTTCCGAAGTGGCCGAGGCCGCCGTCTATCTCGCCTCCGATGCGGCCGGCTTCACCACCGGCACCGACCTGCGCGTCGATGGCGGGCTGACGGCGGCACCCCGCTACGTTCCCGAACTGCTTTGAAAACGAAACGAGACATGAAATGAACAAGGCCCTCGAAGGCGTCCGTATCCTCGATTTCAGCCATCTGCTGCAGGGGCCGTTCGCCACGCAGCTGCTGGGCGACATGGGCGCCGACGTCATCAAGATCGAGCGCGCCGGCGCCGGCGACATGTTCCGCGGCATGACCTTCTTCGCCAAATGGGTCGGGGGCTCCGAGAGCCCGAACTTCCTCGCCTGGAACCGCAACAAGCGCTCGATCGCGCTCAACCTGAAAAGCCGCAAGGTGCACGCCATCATCATGGAGATGGCCCGGACCGCGGATGTCGTGGTGCAGAACTTCCGCCCCGGCGTGCTGGCCAAGCTCGGCTACGGTTACGAGGACTTCAAGGCCGTCAATCCGCGCATCATCTACTGCTCGGGCTCGGGCTATGGCGAGGAGGGGCCTTACGTCGAGCGCCCGGGGCAGGACATGCTGATCCAGGGGCTTGCCGGGCTGATCGCCAATACGGGCCGCGGCGACCAGGCGCCGGTTCCGGCAGGCGCCGGCCTCGCCGACCAGATCGGCGCCATGAACATGGTCTACGGCATCCTGTCGGCGCTCTATTATCGCGAGAAGACCGGCAAGGGCCAGAAGATCGAGGTCAATCTGCTGGCCGGCCTGCTGGCGCATCTCAACCAGGAATATGTCGCCGTGCTCAATCTCGGCGAGGATTTCGTGCGGCCGAATTCCGGCATCGGCCATCCCGGCATGCAGGCGCCGTTCGGCATCTACGAGACCAGGGATGGCGGCTATGTGTCGATCGCCATGAGCCCGTTCAAGACGCTCTACGAAGTGCTGGAGGCGCCGCAACTCGCCGTCTACGACGATCTCAAGACGCTGTTCGACAAGCGCGACGAGGTGTTCGAGAAGGTCAATGCCGAGACGAAGAAATTCGCCACGCAGGACCTGTTGGCGCGGCTACTGGCAGCCGACATCTGGTGCGCCGAGGTGAAGGACATTCGTCGCGCGGCGGAAGACCCGCAGGTCACGCATATGGGCATGATCACCAGCTACGATCATCCGCGCGGCGGCAAGGTGAAGGTGGTGGCGCCAGCCGTCAAGATGAGCGAGACGCCCGCGACCATCGAGCGACCGGCGCCGTTGGTCGGCCAGCATGGCCGCGAGATCCTGGCCGAGTTCGGTCTGTCGAAGGACGAGATCGCTGCACTCGAAGCGTCGGGCGACATGACCGTGGACGCGGTCTGAGGATGGGCGCCTACCAGACACTCACGGTCGAAACCCAGGGCCGGGTCGCGGTCGTCACCTTCCGCCGCGCCGACCAGCTCAACGCCATGAACCGGATCATGCAAGGCGAGATCACGGAGGCGTTCGAGGCTCTCTCCTCCGACCCCGGCGTCGGCGCGATCGTGGTGACCGGCGAGGGGCGCGGCTTCATGGCCGGCGCCGACATCAAGGAATACGCCGCCCAGACGGCGGCAGAGTTCGATACGTTCCAGGCTGCCGGGACGCGCATGTATGCGGCGATCGAGAACAACCGCAAGCCGGTGATCGCGGCGGTCAACGGCTTCGCGCTGGGCGGCGGCATGGAGCTGGTGCTGTGCTGCGACATCGTGATCGCCAACCAGTTCGCGAAACTCGGCCTGCCGGAAATCAAGCTCGGCCTGATCCCCGGCGGTGGCGGCACGCAACGCAGCGTCGCCAAGCTCGGCCGCAACCGCGCCAATCTTCTGCTGATGACCGGCGCCATCGTGCCGGCCTCCGAATTCGTGAGCGCCGGCCTGGTCAACGAGATCGTCGATGTCGAAAGGCTGATGCCGCGCGCGCTGGAACTGGCCGGGACGATCGCCGCCGAGCCCGCCGCCGCGATCGAAGGCCTGAAGGCCCTGACGGCCCATGCCGTGTCCGGCGATCTGGCCGATGGCCTCGCCATGGAGCGCAACATATTGGGCGGCCTCTACCGCAGCGAGATCGGCCAGCGGCGCGTCAAGGAGTTCGCCGAGAGGAGCGCCGTGAAGAAGGCCGGCTCATGAGTGGCGACGACAATCGCGGCCTCGGCTGGGCGCATGGCGCGCTGACCGTGCAGCGGCTCGGCGCCGTGACAGATCGCAGGTCAGTTTCCCTGGTCAAGCCGAACCGGCCCCGCTTCACCGATATCGAGGGGCTGGCGGCGATGGTCGGCCACGGCGACGCTTTCGGCGTCGGCGGCCACCACTTCGCCCGGCTGCCGATCGCGTTGCTGCGCGCGATCGCCGGGTCCGGCGTGAAAGATTTGCGCTATGTCTCCTGGGCCGGCGGGCTGCCGCTCGAGCTGCTGCTCGAGGCGGGCGCGGTGGCGGAAATCGAGCTGTGCTTTTCCAGCCTCGACATCTTCGGGCTGCCGCCGAGGTTCCGCGCGGCGGCCGAGAACGGCGCGATCCCCGTCCGCGACTTGACGGCTCTGGCCATGATCCAGGCGCTGCGGGCGGCACAGCAGAACCTGCCGTCGATGCCGTTCCAGTTGCCTCAGGGCTCCGACATGCTGGCGCGCGTGCCGGGCGCGATCGCCAGGCCTGATCCGCTTGCTGGGACCGATACGGGGTTCGTCCCGCCGCTCAGGCTCGATACGTTTATCGTCCATGCCCAACGCGCCGACGAAAGCGGCAATGTCGAGATCAGCGGGCCGCGGGCGCTGGACTTCGCTATGGCGGGCGCGGCGCGCAAGGTGCTGGTCACGGTCGAGGAAATCGTCCCGGTCGGGGCGCTGCGGCGGGACGGCCGTCAGAGCATCTTCACTCGCAATCAGGTTTCGGCCATAGCGCTCGCGCCGGGCGGGGCCTATCCGGCCTCGTGCCTGCCATTCTACGTCACCGACTATCAGGCCTTGTCGGAGGCGTTCGCGGCGAATGACGCAGCTTTGTCAGACAAGCTCGGCCTGCCTGCTGACGGCGTGCCGGAGCGGCTTCAAAAAGCGGCCAAGGTCACCGCCGAAACGGTCCTCGCGATGCCGGTGCCCGCACAGGGGAACGGGAAGGCAACCGTCGACGAGATCATTGCCGCGCGGATCGCCCTCGAGCTCGACAATGAGAGCTTCGCCAGCGCCGGCGCGGTCTCGCCGCTCGCCAATGTTGCCTACCGGCTGGCCAAGGCGACGCACGCGCCGGACATGATCATCGCAACGATGAGCTGCGGCCATCTCGACATCGCACCGAGTCCGATGATGCTGTCATTGATCGAAAGCCTCGATTGCGAGACAGCCGTGGCTCATGCCGGCGGCGACGACACCTATTCGGCCTACTATCAGGCGGGCGCGGTGACGCATGAGATCGTCGGCGCGGCACAGGTCGACCGGCGCGGCCGCGTTAACACCATCGCGCTCAGCAAGCGGAGTGGCGGCCTCATCCGGCTGCCAGGGCAGGGCGGCATGGCCGACGTCGCCAACATGCATCGCGACTATCTGCTCTACGTCCCGCGTCATTCGGTCCAATCGCTGGTGGACGCGGTCGAGATCGCAAGTTCCGCCCGCGGACTGCTGACGCCGGCCGAACGCGAGCCGATGGGCTATCGGACAGGCAAGGCGCTGGTTTTCACCGATCTCTGCATCTTCCGGCTCGACCAGACATCGCGGGAATTGACCGTCGTCGAAACCATGCCAGGCGTTACCCAGCAGCAGGTCCGTGACGCCACCGGGTTCGAAGTGACATTCGATGCCGATTGCCGCGAGGTGCCGGTGCCCTCCAGCGATACGCTCGCCGTGTTGCGAAACCGCATCGACCCGCTTGGCCTGCGTCGTCTGGAATTCGTCAGCGCCAAGGAGCGTGGCGCTCTGATCGCCGAAATCCTCGCGGCCGATCGCGCGATGGTCGAGCGCTGCATCGCCGCGCGGACGTCGTCCGCCGCAAGCTGAGGAGCGTTCCATGGCAAAGCCGTTGCTCGAGATGTCGGCCGCCCGTGTCTTCTTCGACGGCATCTTCACCAATCCACGCGTCGCGCATCCGGAGGGCGTGGCAGTCCATCGCGACGGATCGATCTGGTGCGGCACCGAAACCGGCGATCTGCTGAGGCTGGCGGCCGACGGCGGCTCGGTCGAGCGCATGGGCGGCACCGACGGTTTTCTGCTCGGCATTGCCTTCGACCGTGCCGGCAACTGCTTTGCCTGCGATCTCAGGCATGCCGCGATCTTCCGCTGGGATTCCGTGACAGGTCGCATGGAGCGCTTCGCTTCGTCCGGTATCCGCGTGCCCAACTATCCGATCGTCGACGAGGCGAGAGGCTGGCTCTTCGTTTCGGACAGCGTCGGCCAGGACAATCGCTCGGGTATCTTCCGTTACGATCTCAGGACGGGCGAGGGCGGCCTGTGGTTTCAGGAGCCCATGTCGTTCGCCAATGGCATGGCCATGGCGCCGGATGGCAACGGCCTCTACGTGGTGGAAAGCAACGCGTCTTGCGTCAGCTTTGTGCCGATCCTTGGCGACGGCAGTGCAGGGGCCAGTGAGGTCGTGGTCGAAGGCGTGCGCAACGTTCCCGATGGTGTGGCCTTCGCTCGCGACGGCTCGCTGCTGATCTCATGCTACGAGCCGAGCCGCATCTATCGCTGGCGAAAGCAGCAAGGTCTCGAAGTGCTGATCGAGGATCCGGCGGCGACAACGCTGGCGCATCCCACCAACATCGCCTTCAAGGGCGACAAGCTCTACACCGCAAATCTTGGCCGCTGGCACATCACCGAGATTGATCTCGCAGCGATTCCGGGCTTGAGCGGCGCTTAAATTAGACCGGCAAAAGATACACGGCGCCGCCGCGAAGGGCGAGGGGTATCCTTCGGGCCATCATCGGCAGGCAGGCTTAAGCGCGCGTGTCAGGTCGGGTTGTGGCCGATCCGCCGGAAAATGAAGCTTTCATTTTCCTCCGGCGCTGCCTCTGCCTGCGCAGCGTCGGTCAGTATCGCCATTCGATTGTGGATCGGCGACTTGACGCACGCCGGATCCGTTGCGGTGGCATCGCCGGCAATCGCCATCGCCTGACACCTGCAGCCGCCCCAATCGATCTCGCGGCGCTCGCAGCTTCGGCACGGCTCGTGCATCCAGCCGGTGCCGCGGAAGGCGTTGAAGGCCGGTGAATCGGTCCAGATCTCGGCGAGCCTGCGGTCTCCGAAGCGCTCGAAGCGCAGCGAGGGAATCGTCTGGGCGGCATGGCACGGCAACACGGTGCCGTCGGGAGCCACCATGAAGGCGTCGCGCGCCCAGCCGCCCATGCACGGCTTGGGATAGATGGCGAAATAATCCGGGGTGACGAAATCGATGGTCATGATGCCGGCAAGCCTTTCGCGCGCCGCCGCGACGATGTCCGCCTGGCGGTTGACCGCTGCCAGGTCGGGCATCAGCCTGTCGCGGTTGGCGAGCGCCCAACCGGCATATTGGACATTGGCGATCTCGAGCCGCTCGGCATCCAAGGAGAGGGCGAGATCGATGAATTCCGCCACTTCCTCGATGTTGTGCCGGTGGACCGGCGCATTGATGGTGAGGGGCAGTCCGGCCGCGCGGGCGCGGTGCGCCGTCTCCAGCTTTTTCTCGTGGCTGCCCCGGTAGTTGCCGATACGGTCGGTTGTCACTGGTCGGGCGCCCTGGAAGCTCAGTTGCAGGTGGTCGAGACCGGCTTCGGCAAAGGCCTCGATGCGGCCCTCGGCGATGCCGACGCCGGCGGTGATGAGATTGGTGTAGACGCCACGCGCCGAAAGCCCGGCAATCAATTGCTCGAGGTCGCGGCGCAGGGTCGGCTCGCCGCCGGAAAGATGCACCTGCAGCACGCCGAGATCGGCGGCCTGCGAGAAGAGATCGAGCCAGGTCTGCGTGTCGAGCTCGCGATTGGCCTTCAGCAATTCGAGCGGATTGGAGCAATAGGGGCACTGCAACGGGCAGCGATGCGTCAGTTCCGCCAGCATGCCGATCGGAGGCAGAATGGGCTCGCTCATAGCTTCACCAAAAGCTTGTCCGACCATTCCTGCAGGAAGGCGATGACGTCGGCCGCCACGTCCTCCGGGCCTGCGTCATAATCGGCCGCAAGACCGGCGATGATGCTGTCGACGGTGGACTGGCCGTCGCAGCGGCGCAGTATGTCGAGGCTGATCTCGTTCGGCCAGAATACCTTCTCCGGCGAAAGCACGGCGAAGGCCTGCCGCACGGGATCGTACTGGATGCGCACATGCTTGGGCAGCGATGGCGCAGACCGCAACGACACAATGGCTCTTTCGCGCAGCGCCGTCATAAGGCCTCCTCCGGGCGGAAGGCGCCGGGCGGGATGTTTCCCGGCGCGCCGTAGGCATGCTGGAGAGCATCGAGCATGGCCCAGAGTATATCGCATTTGAACACCAGCGCATCGATCGCCTGCTGCTGGCGTTCGGGCGTGTCGGCGTGGGCGAGCACGTAGGCGAGGGCGAAGTCGGCGTCGCGCGATGCCTGTTCGGGACGCCGGCTGAAATAGGCCAGCGTATCCTCGGTGATGTAATCGTATTTCGCGAGCATCGCCGGCACCCGCTCGCCGATGATGCGCGGCGAGAACATCTCGGTCAGCGACGACGCGACCGCCTCGAGCAGCGTCCGGTTCGTGCAGAACGACAGGTAGGCGCCGACGGCGAAGCGGGTCGCCGGCAGCGCCAGCCTTTCGCTTTTGACCGCTTCGGCATCGAGCCCGAGCGAGTTCGCCAGATGCAGCCAGCGCGCGATGCCGCCGCTCCAGCCGTCCTCGCCGTCATGGTCCTCGATGCGTTTGCGCCAGGCGGCGCGAAACGCCGGATCCTCGGCATGTGCCAGGATCATGGCGTCCTTGCGCGGAATGACCGCCTGGTAGCAATATCGGTTCAGCGCCCAGGCCTGCATTTCGGCTTTCGACAGCGCGCCGCCGGTCATTCTGTGATGGAAAGGATGGCGGTTGTGATAGCGCTCGTCACCGACCTGCCGCAGCACAGCCTCGAGCTCGCTCTTGGACAGGCCGCCTCTGGCCGCGTCGCGGAAATCGCTCAAAATTCCATCTCCATGCCATCGCTGGCGATTTCCCAGCCAGCCGTCCTGACCGCCGCGTGTTCGGCGGAATTCTCGTCCAGAACAGGATTGGTGTTGTTGATATGGATGAAGATACGGCGAGCGATCTTCACATCGGCCAAGCCGGCAATCGAACCCGCTTGTCCGGACATTGCGATGTGCCCCATGCGCGCGCCGGTTTTCTGGCCGACACGCGCCGCGATCATCTCGTCGTCCGTGTAGACGGTGCCGTCGAACAGAAGGCAGCCGGCATTGGCCAGGCGCGCGCACAGCGCGGCATCGATGCGCGCGCAGCCCGGAATGTAGAAAACGGCGCCGCTGCCGTCGGCCCCGCTGATACGGACCCCGATCGTGTCGCCCGTGTCGGAGCTGAAGTCGGCATCGGAATCGCCTCCTTGCTCGAGATAGAGCGCGACCTTCCCGGGCACCGGAAAGCTGCCGACGACAACGCCGGTCGGATGGCCGTCCGCGTCGCGGATTGCCATTTCCTCCGTTGGCGCCAGGAGACGCCGCGGCACGATCACCGGATCGAGGACATTGAAGATCGAATTCGCCTCCAGCGTCGCCAGCACCTGTGCCGTCGCATAAATCGCGAAGGGCTGTCGTTCACGCAGGCTGAGCAGGCCGGCGATATGGTCCACGTCGGCATTGGTCAGCACCACCGCGCGGATAGGCGTCGAGCGCAACGGTGCGTCGGCCGCGGGCTGCAGCTCGGGCGCGTGCGCAATCTGCTGGCGGATGTCGGGCGATGCGTTGAAGAGAACCCAACCCGTCCCGTCCGCCGATGCGGCAATGGATGATTGGGTTCGCGAATGCACGCCGGACATCCCGCTGCGAGCCGCGCGGCTCAGGCGGTGATTGCAGTTCCATTGCGGAAAGCCGCCTCCGGCCGCCGATCCGATGATCTTCACGCGCATGGCAAATGCGTGCTCCGCGGCCAGTCTGGCCGGCTTGTCGGCGTTAGACAGCTTTGTATCCGCGTTGTTTCCCGCTGCAAAGCGTGCGGCGGGGGTGCATGCCCCTGCTGCCAGGGACATGCACCCTTGCGGCCTACTTCCTGGGAGGAATTTCAGCAGGCAGATACCGCGAAATTTCGAAGCCCGCAGCAACCTGGCACATGGTCGGTTTCTTCCAGCTCTTCTTCATCGCATTCTCCTCTTCTGCCAGCCCGAAGGGGCCGGTCATGTCGTTGGCGCCATTGCGGGCGGGTGCAATGGCTCGTCCATCACTTCACAAATGGACAAATGAAACACCGGGTTCTCAAACAACTAAAGAAAACTATCTGCCTCGAAGATCGGTTCCTTCCCTCCATCGCCGTTTTCGCGCCGATCGCGTTCACCCCGGCGCCGCCGTGATCGGGTTGTCATGTTCGTCGATCAGCGGCACGTTGTAGTCGAGCAGGAGCTTGTTGATCTCCGCCTGGTTCTCGCGGATCACCTTGTTGAGCATACGCTTCCATTCCTGGTCGGATGGACGCACGCCCATGGTGATGCGGTAGGACATGCGTGAACCGGTCTTTTCCTTGACCAGCGGAACGATCGTGACATTCGCGCCGAGCTGCCTTGCGTAGTAGCCTGCCATCGGCCCCCACAGGATCGCCGCGTCGATCTTGCCGGCAAGCATGTCCTTGAGTACGACTTCTCCCATCGACGGGGTGACGCGCGTATCGACGGCCAGCGGGTAGATCTTCGCCGTTCGCAAGAGCTTGTTGGCGGCCATGTTGGCGGTCGGCGGCGTGCGTTCGACGACGCCGATCCTCTTACCGGCGAGTTTCGGATCCTCGATCGTCTCGACACCCTCGAGGTCATCGCCCTTCGGGTGCACAAGCACGTAGGAGGAGCGATAGTAGGCGTTGGTGTTCTGCACCAGCTCGTCGCCCTGGGCATAGCCCATGATGATGTCGCATCGGTTGGCGGCAAGCGTGTTGCGCACGAAGCCCATGACAGTCGGAAACCATGTGTAGGCGACCGACTTCCGCCCTGTCTTCCTGGCGACCAGCTCGGCCAGCTTGTTTTCGAATCCCTGACCGTTCTGGTCGGTGAAGGGCATGTTCGAAGGATCGGCGCAGACGCGCAGGATGTCGGGGTCGACCAGCTCTCCCGCTGCGCCAAGGCCGGCGCCTTGCGCCCAGGCGGCCGATGGCAGCAAGGCGAGCGCGCCGAGCAGGGGCAGAACGAAACGTGGCTTCGATGCAACCCGGCCTGTCACGTCATCCCCCCATGCAGGATTTTTCGGCATCCTTGGCCGCCTGGGGTTTGTCCTCGTGCTTGGGCGGCCTGCCGCGCGGCGCGGCGCCGTCGGCGCGGGCGCGCAGATAGACGTAGAGGTCATCCAGGTAGCAATAGACGTTCTTGTTGTCGCCAAAGGCCGGCATGACATTCTCCTTGCCGTTGGCGGTGTTCTTGCGGCCCTGGGCGACGATCGAGAGGAAGGTAGGGTAGTCGATTGTCTTAAGGCTGTTCGCCAGGGCCGGGGCATAGGTCGAACCCATCCCGTCCTGTCCGTGGCAGACATGGCAGTCCGAGTGATAGCGGCGATAGCCGCTGAAGGTGTACCAATCCACGGTTCCGTTCTCGATCTTGTAGGTTGGATTTCCATCCGCATCCAAATATTTGCCGCCCTCGTCCTTCACCGCCTTGGCTTTGTCGGCGCTGTCCTCGGCCTGCGCTGAAGTCGGGCCGGCCAAAGGCAGAAGGGTCAGGGCGAGAACGGAAACTGCGATGCGGATGGACATTCAGACACTTCCTTATTTTGCCAAGGACGAAGGGTTGCCGTCGCGAAGCGGCGTTGACCGGTGTTCGGGTGTGCTGCAGATCGAGAGCCCGGCCGTTGCCTGCGGAATGATCCGGGCTCTCGATCTTTCAGCCTTCGGTCTTAAGGTTTTCCCGGGATATCAATCCGGAAGACCGAAGACGGTGAGCTGGCCGCCCAGCGTCGTGTAGTCGGCGAGTGCCGCGTAGCCACCGACCGCTCCGAGACCGGCCGTTCCAACGACCGCGGCCTGATCGCCCTGCGCGCGGCCCTGATCGACGGCGCCATGCCAAGCGGCGGCGTTGTCGGGTGACAGCAGTCCGCCGGCGAGGCCGATACCTGCCCATCCGCCGACACCGGACAGAACGGCGATGTACTGCTTGCCGTCATGCTCGAAGGGCGTGACGTTGCCGATGATGCCGGACGGGGTCTTGAACTTGTAAAGTTCCTTGCCGTGCTCATCGACTGCCTTGATGTAGCCTTCGAGCGTCCCGTAGAAGATGACGTCGCCAGCGGTCGCCAGAGCGCCCGACCACACCGAGAACTGCTCGGGCTTCGACCAGACGATCTCACCCTTGGCGGCATCCCAGGCAATGAAGTTGCCCATGTTGCCGTCACCGCCAGGCGCCGGATACATCGACACCGTGGCGCCCACATAAGGCTGGCCGGCCGTGTAGCTCACCTTATACGGCTCATAGTCCATGCAGACGTGGTTGGTCGGCACATAGAACAGCCCGGTCTTCGGCGAGTAGGCGGCCGGCTGCTGGTCCTTGGTTCCAAGCGCTGCCGGGCAGATACCCGTCGAGTTGGTGTCTTCGCCGTTCTGCTGCGTCGAATATTTCGCCACGACCTGCGGGCGGCCGTATTCCTTGCTGTTGGGGTCCATATTGACTTCGGTCGCCCAGTTAACCGCCGGGTCGTACTTCTTGGCGACGAGAAGTTCGCCGTTGGCGCGATCCATGGTGTAGGCGAAGCCGTTGCGGTCGAAATGCACCAGCACATCGTGCTTTTTGCCTTTGACCTCCATGCCGTCGACGAGAATCATCTCGTTGATGCCGTCAAAGTCCCATTCGTCATGCGGGGTCATCTGGTAGACCCATTTGGCCACGCCGGTGTCGGCATCGCGGGCGAAGATGGTCATCGACCAGCGATTGTCTCCGGGGCGCTGGACCGGGTTCCAGGTCGAGGGATTGCCGGTGCCGTAGTAGACGAGGTTCAGCTTGGGATCATAGGAATACCATCCCCAGGTCGTGCCGCCGCCCGTCTTCCACTGCTCGCCTTCCCAGGTATTCGTGCCGGAGTCCTTTCCCACCGGCTTGCCGAGCTGCGTGGTCTTCTCTGGATCGAGCAAGGTGTCCGCATCCGGACCTTCCGAATAAGCCTTCCAGGCGAGCTTGCCGTCCTTCAGATTGTAGGCGGCCAGCCAGCCGCGGACGCCGAATTCCGCGCCGGATACGCCGACGAGGACCTTGTCCTTGATGACCACCGGCGCCGATGTGCCGGATTCGCCCTTGCCGCCGTCGGTCTGTTCGCCGTTCTTGACCGACCACACGACCTTGCCGGTCTTGGCATCGAGCGCAACGACGGTGGTGTCGGCCTGGTTGAGAATGATCTTGCCGTCTCCGTAGGCGACGCCGCGATTGACCGTGTCGCAGCACATGATCGGAATGACGTTGGTGTCTTGCTTGGGTTCGTACTTCCAGAGGATCTTCCCGTCATTGTCGAGATCGAGGGCGAAGACGGTGTTCGGGAACGGTGTGTGAACATACATGACGTTGCCGATGATCAGCGGTCCGCCCTCGTGGCCGCGCAGCACGCCGGTCGAGAAGGTCCATTTGACCTGCAGGTTCTTCACGTTTTCCTTGGTGATCTGCTTGAGCTTGGTATACCGGGTGTTGGCGTAGTCGCCAGTCTGCATCACCCAGTCTTTCGGATTTTCGGCCATCTTCACGAGGTCTTCGTTGGCTGACGCTGTATAGAGTGCGCTTAACGACAGTAGCGCGGCGGTTGTTGCGATGTAGGTGGCTTGAGTAAGTGCGCGCATCAAATTCCTCCCATGTTGACAACAAGAAATCGGCAATCAAGCTCGCAAGAGCTTGTTCAGGCGATTGGTATTGGGAAGTATTTCCGGCAGCTGTCACGACCTAAACTGCAAGTAGCAGAGGAACTTTCCTATCCTCTACCAAATCAGCCTAGCCTGCACCCGCCCGGTTGGCCTACGAAAGACTGCCGCCGCTCCCTTGTTACAGCGATGTCCTTGAAGCCGGAAACAGGGTAAGGCTATGTCATTGCAAAATGTCAGGCAAGGAAAAACCCCCGCCTGAATTGTGCGCTGCAGCATTTATCTAGTGCGATGCAATATAAAATTTAGAGAAAAAAGACATTCAAAATTTCACCATGGTTAGAAGTTTAAAATCGAATGATTTCATATGCAATATCTAATATGATCGTATTATAGGCGTGATAAACTTCTAAGTATATTTCTAAATATTCTTGTGCCTCGTTTCGCTCGATATCTCTGGTTGTCCGCATTGATCTGGTTATGAAAAAATACTCGCTAAGATGGGCGCTGGGACGAGCCGTGAAGCTGCTTTGGAGAGCTGCCGTCGGTGGGAAAGGCATTCCTCCTTTGGTCCTATACCGGGGCGGTGAGAACTTGACCGGGCTTGCGGCATGCCGCCAACTGGGCACGATGGTGCTGCCTCGCTGCAGCGCGCGCGGGCAATCGGAGGAATTTCTCATGGTCAGATATGTTGGATTTTCGATCCTTCCGCTCCTCTTTTCGCCGGCAATGGTCCTTGCAAACCCGGCCGGCGCCGCGGGGGACTACCCGACGGCGACGATTGTCGACTACGTGCTCGGCTGCATGCAGACCAACGGCCAGACGCGTCAGGCGCTGGAGAGTTGTTCATGCTCGATCGACGTCATCGCCTCGATCCTCCCTTACGACCATTATGAGAGGGCCGAGACCTTCAAGAGCCTGTCCCTGACGACAGGCGAGAATGCAGGTCTGTTCCGCGAAAGCGCGCCGGCGAAAGCCGCGCGGACGGAGCTGAAGCAGGCGCAGGCCGAAGCCGACGTGCGTTGCTTCTGAAGCATCCGGGAAAGTCCGCAGTGGTTTTCCGTCCGGAACTGCATGGACCGGGGCGGTCAGGCCACGCCCGGAAATTTCTGATGGAACGATCGCAAAAGGCCGTTCGTCGCCTCGGGGCCGCGGTGTTGCCGGGGGAGCCCTATGTCGAAAACGCCGAGTACGTGCGAGGGCCTCGGCGCAAGCACGATGATGCGGTCCGCCAGCGTCAGCGCCTCGGTCAGGTTGTGTGTCACCATCAGGGCGGTCGTGGGCCTGGCCGACCAGACGTCGAGAAGCAGGCGCCGGAGTTGCCCGGCGGTCCGTCCGTCGAGCGAGACGAAGGGCTCGTCGAGGAACAGCACCGCCGGCTCGGTCGCGAAGGCGCGCGCAAGCGCCGCCCTTCGCGCAAGGCCTAGCGAAAGCTCCGCCGGATAGAGCGAGCGCATGCCGGCGAGACCGAGCGTGTCGAACAGCGCGTCAAGATTTTTCGCGCGCAGGTCTTTCGGCAGCGCCAGCCTGACATTCTGTTCCACCGTGCGCCAGGGCAGCAGGGTGGGTTCCTGGAACACGGCGGCTATGCGGTTCGAGCCGCCTTCGGGCAGCTGGAAAGAACCGGAGAACTGCCTGTCGATCCCAAGCAGAATGCGCAGCGTCGTGGTCTTGCCGCAGCCCGATGGCCCGAGCAGGCAGGCGAATTCGCCTTGTTGGACCTCGAAGGAAAGGTTCTTCAGCGCCATGACCGAGACGCCCTGCGCGGACCTGAAGGTTTTTTCGGCGATGTCGACCCTAAGCGGAGCGGCGGCGCCAACGGGTTGCATGTCGTTCAACGGGCTGCACCAGAAGAAGTTCGATCACGAGCATCACCGCCACGAATGCCAGCGTGTAGGCAAGAATGGCGGCGACGTCGAAAAGCTGGAAATAGAGGTGGATCTGAAAGCCCACGCCGTTGGAGCGGCCGAGCAGTTCGACCACCAGAACGATCTTCCAGATGAGAGCGATACCGGAGCGCGAGGCCGCGGCCAGATAGGGCTGCAATTGCGGCAGCAGGATATGGCGAAGGCGGTCGAGGGGACCGAAGCGGTAGACGGCCGCCATTTCGGCGTAACTCGGGTCCAGCGCCCTGGCGCCCTCGCGCATGGTCACCACGACATTCGGGATCTTGTTCACGGCGACCGCGCCTATCGCCGCCGCCTCGTTGAGGCCGAACCAGATATAGGCCAGCACGATGACCACCAGCGCGGGGATGTTGAGGAACAGGATGACCCAGGGGTTGAAGAACCGGTCCGCGCGGCGGTAGCTGCCGAGGAGGATGCCGATCGCCGATCCGACGATCATCGCGACGAGATACGCCGCGGCGACCCGGCCCAGCGTTGCGCCGAGGTGGTAGAAAAGGTCGCCGCTCGCCGCCTCTCTCAGCAGCACCTGCCAGACCTCACCTGGTCCCGGAAAGGCGGGACTCGGCCAGGTATTCGCCGCCAGGCTCCACAGCAGGCCAAGCCCGAGCAAGGAGACTGTCACCGTCAGCGCGGGCATCAGCGTCGCAGCGGAGCCGGAACGGCTGGAGATGCCGGCCGCTTCGCCGAGCGTGCGATCGCCACCGTCTCTTGCGGTCATTGCGGCGGCTCCCGCCAGAATGTGCCGGGCGCCATCTCCGGCGCGCTGCCGACCAGCTTTTCGCCGCCGATTCGGGCCAGCACCCGATAGAGCCTGCCGGCATCGACCGCCTCCTCGGCGACCGGCCGCCTGGGGATGCCCTCGCGGTAGCGTTCGCGCAGCTTGGCCAGCTCCTTGCCGTCCGCGCGGATGACCGGCGCGAGGCGCAGCCACTCTTCGTCGGACCTTGCCAGCAGATCCTTGGCCTGCGCGGAAGCCTTGAGGAAGCCGCGGGCGGCTTGCGGATTGTCGTTGGCCCATTTGTCGTGGAAGACATAGCCAAGCGCGGATACCGGACCCGATGCTCCGAGCGCCATCTGCGCGTCGCCGGCGCCGATCAGCCGACGAAAGCCGTCGGCCTCGAGCCTGGCGCAGAAGTGCCAGAAATTGAGCGCCGCATCGAGCTCGCCCTGAATGGCCTTTTGCGAAATCAGCGGCGGCGCGCCAAAGACGACATCGCTGACCGCCGGCAGGTCGATGCCGTGATCGCGCCTGGCCAGCGCCTGTATCAGCAGCCAGCTCTTGTCGATGGCTCCGCCGGCGACGCCGATCTTCTTTCCCTTGAGGTCTGCGATCGTGCGGATCGGCGATGCGTCCTTCACCATGATCGCCCCGACGGCGGTCGAATAGGGGGCCAATGTGACGTCGCCGCCCTCCGAGCGCTGGCGCGAGACCCACAGCCAATCGGTCACGATCATGTCGATCGCGCCCGCCAGCATCGCCACATTGGTCGCATCCTCCCCGGCGAAATTGATGACGTCCAGATCGATCCCGTTGGCGGCGTCGAACTTGTGCTGCTTCAGCGTATCAAGCTCCCAGCTCACCGTGCCGAACTTCAGCACGCCGATGCGAAGCTTGGACGCGGCGGAGGCGGCAACGGCGTGTGAGCCGAGAACCGCCGCCGTTCCAAGAGCCGCCAGACGGAGCGCTTCCCGCCGCGAAATCATGATGCGTCCTCCCGGGACTGCAACAAACCAGGGGCGCCGGTCAGATTGCCCGGTCCTTCGTCGGGAAAGCGCATTTCCAGCGCCTGACCTTCAAGGCCGGGTGTTCCTGCGACCATTTCGCGATTTCGCTGGGCGCCAGCATCATGCATTGGAACAGGGAGCCGCGACTTTCAAAATAGAGATGCTCGTCTCGGCAATCGCCGGGATTGGCACTCAGGCAAACCGTCAATATGAGGTCGACCATATTCATTCAGCACCTCTTGCGCGCGCGAAGACGCCCGCTCTGGCGAAATGCCGCCGCCCATTGCCAAGGCAAATCTCAGCCTGGATGAAACCAGCCTGACCGGTGTCCCGAGGTGCCCTTGGGAATCCAGAACGGCCTGAAGCTACGCGCTCGCCCCAGGACCGTCAACAAAGTCGAAAGTACAGGATAGGCTCTCTCGGGTGCGGCAGTCTGGACCTTCGTATGATTGACTTCCGCCATCCGCCGGTTAGCTTTTTGCTCGTGCCGGGGATTTGACGATTAATGAGGAATTGCCATGCGCGCTATCGCATTTTTCGCCGCCATATTCCTGGTTACTTTTATTACGGACCAATCCTACGCGCAGGATGCGGCGGCAGGCGAGAAGGTCTTCACCAAATGCAAGGTCTGCCACGTCGCGGACAAGGACCAAAACAAGGTCGGTCCGTCGTTGAACGGCGTCATCGGCCGCACGGCCGGCACGCATCCGGGATTCAGCTATTCCCAGGCCATGGTCGCGGCCGGAAAGTCCGGCGTCAAATGGGACGAGCCGACGCTGACGACCTATCTCCATGATCCAAAGGCCATGGTGAAAGGCACGAAGATGGCGTTTGCCGGCCTCAAGGACGACAAGGACGTGGCCAACGTCATCGCCTATCTCAAGCAATTCTCGAAGTGACGGCCTAGAGCGGTTCAGCGTTGATAGAATCGCCGAGCCGCTCTACGCGGCGTCACGCAGCCTCCGCATGGCGGAAGGCAGATCGAGCAAGCTGTCGCATACGAGGTCCGCGCCCAGCTCCTCGACGGGGACATGGGTGTAGCCGCCGCGCAGCAGAACGACCGGCATGCCGGCCGCGCGCGCGGCGCCGACGTCGCTGATGCTGTCTCCAACCATCAGCGCCTCGTATGGTTCGACGCCAAGCTGGTCGAGCGCCAGAAGCAGAGCGTCAGGCGCCGGTTTCAGGTTTGTCACCGCATCTCCGCCGACGATCGCGCCGAGATATTCCGTCAAGTGGAAATGCAGCAGGATTTCGCGCGTCGCCAATTGCGGCTTGTTGGTGGCAACGCCCATGGCCGTTCCGTTCAGATGGAAGTGGGTGAGAACTTCCCTGACGCCAGGCATCAGCTTCGTCAGCCCGGTCAGATGTCTGCGGTAGATCGGCGCCATGTCGCGATTGGCTTCCTCGAGAACGCTGCCGGCAAGCGGCGACCCCAAGGCGGCGAAAGCCCGCTCGACCAATTTCATGACACCGCCGCCGATCATCGCCCTGACCCGATCCACGCTGAGCGGCGGCAGATCGCGGCCGGCCAGCAGCTCGTTCACAGCCGCCGCGATGTCGGGCGCCGAATCGATCAGCGTGCCGTCGAGATCGAACAGGATCGCCCTTGGCGACCCAAACGGCTTGCTTGCGTCTTTCATGCGGCTTCCTTCCATTTGATCGAGCAGCCGATCGAAGCGATCTGGTCGCGCGGACCGTTACCCGTTCGGGCAACCTGCTTCATCGCCTCCAGCAGATCGCGTCTCAGCCCAGGCTGTCCGGCCTCGCGTCGCGATGCATCCAGCCGGCCACGATATTGCAGCGTCAGTTCGCCGTTGAGGCCGAAGAAATCCGGGGTGCACACGGCGCCATAGGCGCGCGCCACCGCCTGCGACTCGTCATGGAGATACGGGAAGGTGAAGGCGTTCGCCCTGGCGAAGAGCTTCATGTTGTCGAAGCCATCGTCAGGATAGGCGTCGGCATCGTTGGCGTTGACCGCAACAAAGCCGATACCCTCGGCCTTGAGGTCGTTGGCGTCGCGCACGATGCGCGAAATCACCGCCTTCACATAGGGGCAGTGATTGCAGATGAAGGCGACGACCAGCCCGTTGGGTCCGGCCTGGCCTAAGATCGAATGCGATCTGCCGTCGATGCCGGGCAAGACGGCGTCGACGCCTTGCCAGCCGAAATCGCAGACCGGTGGGATTGCCGCCATGTCATCCTCCGCAGGTGGTTCATGCGGCTCGCCGGACCGCTCCGTCGGCCGCCTGTCTGATCGCGCCGATATTGGCGCGATAGGCGGCCTCGGCGCCACCCTTGAAAACGGCGGAGCCGGCGACAAGCACATTGGCGCCGGCCGCGGTAACAAGGGGAGCCGTCTCGGGCGTGACGCCGCCGTCGATCTCGATGTCGATCGGACGCTGGCCGACGAGCGCCTTGACACGCCTGACCTTGTCGATGACCGCCGAAATGAAGGCCTGACCGCCGAAACCCGGATTGACGGTCATCAAAAGCACTAGGTCGAGCCGGTCGAGGACATATTCGATGACGCTTTCCGGCGTCGACGGGTTGAGCGACACGCCGGCCTTCTTGCCGAGGTTCCTGATCGCCTGCAGCGAGCGGTCGAGATGCGGCCCGGCCTCGGCGTGCACCGTGATGATGTCGCAACCGGCGTCGGCGAAGGCGGCGAGATAGGGATCGGCCGGCGCGATCATCAGATGACAGTCGAAGATCTTGTCGGTTCGGTTGCGGATCGCCTTGATCACCGGCGGGCCGAAGGTGATGTTGGGCACGAAATGTCCGTCCATCACGTCGAGATGGATCCAGTCGGCGCCCGCCCGCGCGACCGCTTCGACCTCGTCGCCGAGCCGCGAGAAATCCGACGACAGAACGGAAGGGGCGATGATGGTCTTTGCGGTCATTTGCCTTCTCCTTCCCCGGCGGGCAGCGTGAAGACACGGCTGGCGGTGATGTCCTCGGCGGAGATCGTCGACAGCGCCTTGGCGTCGAGCGGTCCCTTGGCGCTCTCGAACAGGCGATTGGCCTGCCGCAGCCGTGTCCGGTCGAGCGCGTTGCGGATCGAGCGGGCATTGGCGAAATGCGGTTGTGCGCGGCGGCGCGCGATGTAGTCGGCCATTGCGGCGGTTGCCTCGGTGTCGAACAGGTAGTTTTGCTTTTCGAGCATTTGTTCCGCGATCCTAAGAAGCTCGTCGTCGGAATAATCGGGAAAGTCGATGTGGTGGGCAACGCGTGAACGGAATCCCGGATTGCTTTCGAAGAAGCGATCCATGCGCTGCGCATAGCCGGCGAGGACGACGACGAGATCGTCGCGCTGGTTCTCCATCACCTGCAGCAGGATCTCGATCGCTTCCTGGCCGTAATCCCGTTCGTTCTCAGGGCGATAGAGATAATAGGCCTCGTCGATGAACAGCACGCCGCCCATTGCCTTCTTCAGGATCTCCTTGGTCTTGGGGGCCGTATGGCCGATATACTGGCCGACCAGATCGTCGCGGGTAACCGAAACCAGATGGCCCTTGCGGATATAGCCCAGGCGATGCAGCAGGTCGGCCATGCGCAGCGCGACGGTCGTCTTGCCGGTGCCCGGATTGCCGGTGAAGCTCATATGCAGCGTCGGCGTTTCGTGCGCGAGGCCCATGCGGCGGCGGGCCCGCTCGACCAGCAGGAGCGCCGCCGTCTCGCGGATGCGTCGCTTGACCGGGGCGAGCCCGATCAGATCGCGGTCGAGCTCGGCCAGGACGTCCTTGACGCCGGACGTTTCGAATTCCTCGCGCAGATCGATCGCCGCCGGGGCGGCGGCTTGCGGCACTTGCGTTTCGGCTAAGGCTGGCGCCGGCATGGTATTTTCCTCCTGTCGCGATGATTAGCCGTATCTCGCCCCGGCCGGCCTGTCGGCGGCGTAGGGCCTGGTGGTGTAGCGGATCATGCGGCCCGCGGTTTCCTGCCTGTCGAGCCGGTAGCCGGGTTCCTCGTCCGGGCGGTTCACGATGAAGGAGAGCTTCACCGATTCCCAGCCCTGCGAGGAATCGAAGGCGACGACGCGGATATAGCGATCGCCATAGAGCTTGCGGCATGCGTTGAGCTCCATCATCAGCGCCGCCGCGTCCGGATTGTCGAACATCGGGTGGCCCCACATGTCCCAATAGGTGTTGCGCGGGTGCGGGTCGTCGGTGAACTCGAGGCTGACGGCCCATTTGTTGTCGATGCAATACTGCACCTGCGCGCGGATCTGATCGTCGGTCAGGTCGGGCAGGAAGGAAAAGGCCCCTTGGGTTATGCGCATTGTCTGTCTCCTTATTCGGCGGCTGTTGCCACCGGAACGAAGTCCGGCGTGTCGGTCGAGGCGTAGTTGAATGTCACGTCCTTCCAGACGTCGAGAGCCTGCCGCAGAGGCAGGCATGAGCGGGCGGCGCGCTCGAGGATCTCAGGCCCTTCCCGCAGGTAGTCGCGACCCTCGTTGCGGGCGAGGATCATCGCTTCGAGAGCTACCCTGTTGGCGGTGGCGCCGGCCGCGATCCCCATCGGATGGCCGATCGTGCCGCCGCCGAACTGGAGCACGACATCCTCGCCGAGCAGGTCGATGAGCTGATGCATCTGGCCGGCATGGATGCCGCCCGACGCCACCGGCATCAGCTTGTTGAGCGAGGCCCAGTGCTGGTCGAAGAAGATGCCGTTCTCCAGCCGCATCGGGTTATGGTCCTCGCGGCAGATGTCGTAGTAGCCCCTTGTCGTCGCCGGATCGCCTTCCAGCTTGCCGACGACGGTGCCGGCATGGATGTGATCGACGCCGGCAAGCCGCATCCATTTGGCGATGACGCGGAAGGAAACGCCGTGCGACTTCTGCCGCGTGTAGGTCGAGTGCCCGGCGCGATGCAGGTGCAGAATCATGTCGTTCCTGCGCGCCCACTTCGCCATCGACTGGATCGCCGTGTAGCCGATCACGAGGTCGATCATGACGATGTTGGAGCCGAGCTCCCTGGCGAAGTCGGCCCGTTCGTACATGTCCTCCATGGTGGCCGCGGTGACGTTGAGATAGGTCCCCTTGATCTCGCCGGTCTCGGCCTGCGCCTTGTTGACCGCCTCCATGCAGTAGAGGAACCGCTCACGCCAATGCATGAAGGGCTGCGAGTTGATGTTTTCGTCGTCCTTGGTGAAATCGAGCCCGCCTTTCAGCGCCTCGTAGACGACACGGCCGTAATTGCGGCCGGAAAGGCCGAGCTTCGGCTTGACGGTGGCGCCGAGCAGCGGGCGGCCGAACTTGTCGAGGCGCTCGCGCTCGACGACGATGCCGGTCGCCGGACCCTGGAAGGTCTTCACATAGGCGACGGGAAAACGCATGTCCTCCAGCCGCAATGCCTTCAACGGCTTGAAGCCGAAGACGTTGCCGATGATCGATGCCGAAAGATTGGCGATCGAACCCGGCTCGAACAGGTCGAGATCGTAGGCGATATAGGCGAAGTACTGTCCGGGCGCGTTCGGCACGGGGTCGACCCGATAAGCCTTGGCGCGATATTTTTCGCTCGCCGTCAGCCGGTCCGTCCAGACCACAGTCCAGGTTGCGGTCGAGGATTCGCCGGCGACTGCCGCGGCGGCCTCAATCGGGTCGACGCCGTCCTGCGGCGTGATCCTGAACACCGAGATTATGTCGGTGTCCTTGGGCTCGTAGTCGGGCTCCCAATAGCCCATCTTCTTGTATTCCATCACACCGGATCTGTAGCGGTCCTTGCCGGTCACGGTCTCGGATTTGTTGGACATGAGTCTGGTCCTTTCCTTGCTTGGCGGACCGCCGCTCAGGCGGCTTTCGCGGTTGCGATCTGCGGGTCGAGCTTTCCCGCGGCGTAGCGTTTGGCCATCTCGTCCATGGCGACGACCTTGATCTTCGAGGCGTTGCCCGCGGTGCCGAAGCGTTCGAAGCGATCGCGGCAGAGGTCGCGCAAGGCGTCCATGGCGGGCTTCAGGAATTTTCGCGGATCGAATTCACGCGGATCCTGCGTCGCGACGCGGCGGAACTGCCCGGCCATGGCCATGCGGCAATCGGTGTCGATGTTGACCTTGCGCACGCCGTAGCGGATGCCGCGCTCGATCTCCTCGACCGGAACGCCGAAGGTCTGGGGCATCTCGCCGCCGTACTTGTTAATAATGTCCTGCAGCTCCTGCGGCACGGAGGACGAACCGTGCATGACCAGATGCGTGTTCGGCAGCTTCTCGTGGATCGCCTCGATCACCTGCATGGCCAGGATGTCGCCGTCCGGCTTGCGCGTGAACTTGTAGGCGCCGTGGGAAGTGCCGCAGGCGATGGCGAGCGCGTCGACGCGGGTGGCGGTCACGAAGTCGACCGCCTGATCGGGATCGGTCAGGAGCTGATCGTGCGACAGCGCGCCCTCCGCTCCGTGACCGTCCTCCGCTTCGCCCTGGCCGGTTTCCAGCGAGCCGAGCACGCCGAGCTCGCCTTCGACGGAAGCGCCGACCCAATGCGCCATGCGCGCGACGCGTTCGGTGATGGCGACGTTGTAGTCGTAGCTCGCCGGGGTCTTGGCGTCCGCCATCAACGACCCGTCCATCATCACCGAGGTGAAGCCGTGGCGGATCGCCGAAAGGCAGGTGGCTTCGTTGTTGCCGTGATCCTGATGGATGCACAGCGGAATGGCCGGATGGATCTCGGTCAACGCCTCCATCATCCTGGACAGCATGATGTCGTTGGCATAGGAGCGGGCGCCGCGCGAAGCCTGGATGATCACCGGCGCGTCGCAGGCCCTGGCCGCCTCCATGATGGCGAGGCCCTGTTCCATGTTGTTGATGTTGAATGCCGGCACGCCGTAACCGTGCTCGGCGGCATGGTCGAGGAGCTGGCGAAGGGTGATGCGGGCCATTGTCGGTCCTCCTAGATGATGAGTTTCAGCGCCGCCGCGGCGACGGCTTCGGGTGTGATGCCGAAATGCCGATACAGGTCAGGGGCGGGGGCACTGGCGCCGAAGCCGGTCATGCCGACAAAAGCGCCTGTGTCGCCGATCCAGCGGTCCCAGCCGAGACGGGCGGCCGCCTCGATGGCGACGCGCGGCGCCGAGCCGAGGACGGACTTGCGGTAGTCGGCTTCCTGTTCCTCGAACAATTCCCAGCACGGCATCGAGACGACCGCGGCGGCGACGCCGTGCTGGGTTTCCAGCCGTTCGGCGGCGGCAACGGCGATCTCGACCTCCGAGCCGGTGGCGATCAGCGTCACGGCGCGATGCGCGGATGGCTCGCGCAAGACGTAAGCGCCGCGGCCGGACCGGTTCCCGTGGCCATGTACCTGGCGCAGCGTCGGCAGGTTCTGGCGCGAGAGCGCGAGCACGCTTGGCCGCTTCCCGCTCTTCAGCGCCAGTTCCCAGCACTCCGCCGTTTCGATGATGTCGGCCGGGCGGAAGACATTGAGGTTCGGCGTGGCCCGCAGCATCGCCAGGTGCTCGACGGGCTGATGGGTCGGTCCGTCCTCGCCGAGGCCGATGGAATCGTGCGTCATCACATAGACGACGCGCTGGCTCATGAGCGCCGAGAGCCGCATCGCGCCGCGAGCATAGTCGGCGAAGCACAGGAAAGTGCCGCCATAAGGTATGAACCCGCCATGCAGGGCGATGCCGTTCATGGCCGCGGCCATGCCGTGCTCGCGAATGCCGTAATGAATATAGCGGCCTGCATAGTCGCCCGGCGCTATGCGATCCATGCCTTTGGTGATCGTCAGGTTCGAATGGGTCAGATCGGCGGAGCCGCCGACTGTCAGCTCGGTTGCGCCGTTGATCGCGGCGAGCGCCATTTCGGAGGCCTTGCGCGTTGCGACCTTGGTCGCCTTCTCGAGATGCTCCGCGCGGAAGGCGTTCAGCGCTTCGAAGACCGCATCGGGCAGCTTGCCGGAAAGCGCGCGCTCGAAGTCTTCGCGGCGCGCCGAGGCGGCAAGCCGCCGCTCCCAGGCGCGCCGCGCCGCCTGGCCGCGTTCGGCGATCTCGCGCCAAGCCGAAAGGATGCCGTGCGGCACCTCGAACGGCGCGTGGGCCCAGCCGATGTTTTCGCGCGTCGCGGCGATCTCCGCATCGCCCAGCGGCGCGCCATGCGTCTTTTCCGAACCCCCAAGATTGGGCGCGCCCTTGCCGATCACCGTACGGCAGGCGATCAGGGATGGCCGATCCGAATGCTGTGCTGCCTCGATCGCCGTGGCGACGGCTTCCATGTCATGGCCGTCCACCGACTGCACATGCCATCCGGCGGCTTTGAACCGGGCCGGCTGATCCATCGATGTCGACAGCGAGGTCGGTCCGTCGATGGAGATCGCGTTGTCGTCCCAAAGCACGATCAGGCGGGAGAGCTTCAGGTGACCCGCGAGGTCGATCGCCTCGTGGCTGATGCCTTCCTGCAGGCAGCCGTCGCCGGCGATCACATAGGTGTAGTGGTCGACGAGATCGGCGCCGTGGCGGGCCGCAAGCATGCGCTCGGCCAGCGCTATGCCGACAGCGGTCGAAATGCCTTGCCCGAGAGGACCGGTGGTCGTCTCGATACCAAGCGCGTGGCCATGCTCCGGATGCCCGGCGGTACGGCTGCCCAACTGACGGAACCGTTGCAACTCCTCGATCGGCATGTCCTGGTAGCCGAGCAGGTAATGCAGCGCATATTGCAGCATCGAGCCGTGCCCGGCCGAAAGCACGAAGCGGTCGCGATCAGGCCAATCCGGCGCCGCCGGGTCGATGGCGATGAAGCGGCTGAACAACACCGTCGCGACATCGGCCATGCCCATCGGCATGCCCGGATGTCCGGAACTGGCCTTCTGCACGCTGTCCATGGCCAGCGCGCGGATGGCGTTCGCCATGTCGCGCTCGGACACGGCGGCGGTGGGCTTCAATGCTGCCAGGCTGGTCATGGCATCCTCCTCACGACACACGTTTCTTGCGTTCGATCAATTGCAGGATGAGCGGCGTCAGGATCAGCTGCATGGCAAGGTCGAGCTTGTTGCCCGGCACCACTATGGAATTCGGCCGCGACATGAAGGAGTCGTGGATCATTGAAAGCAGGTAAGGGAAATCGATGCCGCGGGGATTGGCGAAGCGGATCACCAGCATCGATTCGTCGGGGGTCGGGATCCAGCGCGCGATGAACGGGTTCGACGTGTCGACGATCGGCACGCGCTGGAAATTGATCGCGGTTTGCGAGAATTGCGGGACGATGTAGCGGACATAGTCCGGCATGCGGCGCAGGATCACGTCCATCACCGCCTCGGTGGAATAGCCGCGCGTGGCGCGGTCGCGATGGATCTTCTGGATCCATTCGAGATTTATGACCGGCACCACGCCGATCTTGAGGTCCGCATGCCTGGCCAGATTGATCTTTTCGGTGACGACGCAGCCATGCAGGCCTTCGTAGAAGAGCAGGTCGCTCGGCGCGAATTCACGCCATTCGGTGAAATGGCCGGGCGGCGTGCCGTACTGCTTCTCCTCATCCTCGTCATGGATGTAGGTGCGGGTCTTCCCGCTCCCCCGGCGGCCATATTCCTCGAAAACCTCCTCGAGGATATCGAGCTCGTTCGCCTCGGCATGGAAGTGGGTGAAGTTCGGGTTGCCTGCCTTTTCCTGCTTGGCGACCTCCACCTTCATCGCGGCGCGATCGTAGCGATGAAAGGCGTCGCCTTCGATGAAGGCAGCCTCGATGTTCTCGCGCCGGAAGATCATCTCGAAGATGCGCTTGACCGAGGTCGTGCCCGCGCCCGACGATCCGGTGATAGTGATGATGGGGTGCTTCGCCGACATGGTTCCGCTCAGGCCCTGAAGAGTCCGCGGCGGCTGAACAGCGGCGCACGCTCGCCGATGGCGCTGGGTTCGGTGTGGTAGCGGGCGATCCGCGCGACTTCCCGCGCGGATCCGAAGACCACGGGTACGCGCTGGTGCAGGCTCTCGGGTTCGATTTCCAGGATGCGGGTGATCGCATCGGTCGCGGCACCGGCAGCCTGTTCGATCAGATAGGCAATCGGATTGGCCTCATAGACCAGCCGGAGCCGTCCCTGGCTGTAACCCCGGCGTTGGTCGCCGGGATACAGAAACACGCCGCCGCGCATCAATATGCGGTAGCATTCGGCAACCAACGAGGCGATCCAGCGCATGTTGAAATCCTTCTCCCGTGGGCCTTCGGTGCCTTCCAGGCAGTCATCGACATAAAGGCGCACGGCCTCGTCCCAGTGGCGGTAGTTGGCGGCGTTGATGGCGAACTCCTGGGTCCGCTCCGGAATGATCCGGCTTTCGTAGGCCTGGACGAAGGTGCCTAGCCTGGTCGAATGCACGAAGACGTGCGTGCCGCTGCCGAGCGACAGAACGAGCGCCAACTGCGGCCCGTAGATAAAGAAGCCGGCGCCCAGCATGTTCGCGCCTGCCTGCAAAAAGGAGGCGGCCGGATCGGCGTCCGGCGCGCCAGTTGCAGGGAGGAGCGAGAAAATCGTTCCGACCGACACGTTGGTGTCGATGTTGGAGGAGCCGTCCAGCGGGTCGATGGCGACGGCGAGGGGGGCTTGCCTGTCGAGCAGGACCGGCTGCTCCAGCTCCTCGGAGGCATAGAGCGCGACCGGGGCGCGACGCATGGCGTCAAGGAAGATATCGTCGGCGAAGATGTCGAGATCCTTCTGGACATCGCCGTCGGCATTGGCGCCGCGGGTCCCGGCAAAAGCGGCGCCGAGCGCTCCTTGGTTGATGGCATTGCGGACCTTGGTAGCCGCCTGCGTGAACTGACGGACGGTGGCGACGACCGCGGATCGGCGTTCGTCCGGCTGATCGCCGAGATAGGAGTTCAGAAAAGCGTCGAGCGTTGCCGCTGGCATCGTAACCTCCCGGTCCGGCGTATTTCCCAGGCGCCGGATGGAGAGATGAAATCAAACGGCCCAAGATAAGTAAAATTCAATAACTTTACCTTGGCACTAAAAATAATTTAGTATGCTGCATGAGGACTCTCACGCTCAAGCAATTCAAGACCGTCCAGGCCATCGTCAGCCACGGGAAAATCGTGAGCGCGGCCAAGGTGTTAGGCCTCTCTCCTCCAGCGGTTACGATCCAGTTGCGACAAGTGGAGGAGGAGTTCCAGCTGGCCTTGTTCGACCGGACGTCGGACGGCATGCGTCCTACTACCGCAGGGCTGGCCTTCGTCGAGGCGGCGCAGGCCATCGAGGAGCGGCTGCGCATGCTTGAAGACGAGATGGACGCCATCAAGGGCGTGCGCGCCGGCAGCCTGAGGCTCGGCGTCGTCTCCACCGCCAAATATTTCGCGCCGCGGCTGATGGCCGGCTTCATGAAGGAACATCCCGACATCGACATGCGGCTTGCCATCGGCAATAGAGCCGAAACGATCGACAGGCTGAAGAATCACGACATCGACATCGCGCTGATGGGCCGTCCACCCAAGGAAGTTTCGGTGCGCGCTTCGGTCTTCGGCGACCATCCGCTGGTCATCATCGCGCCGCCCGAACACAAACTGGTTTCGGCACGCGACATTTCCAAGGAAAGGATCGCCGAGGAGCATTTCCTGATCCGCGAGCCAGGCTCGGGCACGCGCATCTCGCTGGAGATATTCCTGAGCGACGTGCCTGGCCGGATCGACGATCTCGGCGTCGAGATGGGGTCGAACGAGACGATCAAGCAGGCGGTGATGGCAGGTCTCGGCATTGCCTTCATCTCCGCCCACACCATCGCCGCGGAAACGGAAGCCGGTCGGCTCGTCATTCTCGATGTGGCCGGGATGCCGATCCGCCGGCAATGGTTTTCGGTGATGCGCACCGATCACGTGATCTCGCCCGCGATGGCGACCTTCAACGATTTCCTGATGCGCAAGGGCGCGACTTACCTGCCCCTGTTCGGCAAACTGTATCCACATGCCGAAGCGGATGAAGCAGCGCAGACACGGCAAGCGAGAACGCCTGCAAGGCGGCCCAAGTGAAACGCCTGACATATCGGCTGTCGGGGATCGTGCGAAAAGGTTGGGGAAGGGCGTGAGCAATGGGTCATCGCCATGGTGGTCGGCAGGCCTGCATGGCATATTGCTAATGGAAGGGGTAGGGCAGCAATTCACACAAGGCGGAAGTGCAGCCAAACCTGCAGGCAAATCGCCATGCGTCCCGGCGTGGGGTTCGGGATTTCGAAGGGGAAGGGGCAATGCTTTATACAATCGTGATGATGGTCTGCATGACGACCGTGCCGCAGACCTGTGAGCAACGCGAGGAAATGGCGGACGGCCTGGCCATGAATCCCGGAGTGGCCTTCATGCAGGCACAGCCGCTGGTCGCGCATTGGCTGGACACACATCCCGGCTATTTCGTGCAGCGCTGGCGCGTGCTGCCCGGCCGGAGCAGCTAGAGCAATTCCAGGAAGAGTTATTTCTTCGCGGCAAGCGTCTCCGAGACGGTCTTGGCCAGCTGGTAAAGCCGCTGCTCGATTATCGTCGGCACGTCGCAGACGTAGGTCAGTGATTGCGCGCGCTCCGTGAAGATCCGCGTCGCGAAATTCAGCTGGTCGGTCCGCCGCTCGACCTCGTCCTGATCCGCGCCGGGCTTTGCTCGCAACGCATCGACGTCGGACGCTTGCTTGCGCAAGTCGGCGGCCATTTCGAGCTGCCTGTGGGCATAACGGGAAATGCCGGAAATGACGTGCGAACGTTCGGCGTCCATGTGGTCGAACATGCCCTGCACGAGCATCGCCATTTTCGGCGCAAGCTGCTCGGCCGGAAGCGATGCCGCAAAATCCCTGATTTTCTTCTGAGCGTCGCCGAGCGGCAGCCGCCGCGCCGAGACGTCCTCGACAAGGGCGGAGACCGATGAGTCGTTTGACCAGTCCTTGGCCGACGGCGGAAGGTCCGGCCCGTTCCAGACCTGGCCGAGCGACAATTGCGGCACCTTGCGCTGGACGCAGGGCCAGCCCGGATCGGCGGTCGCCGCCCCGGCATTCGCGCCCGGCGCTAGCATGGCGACCACAACCAGGCTGCGAGCAAGCATTCCCGTCATCAGGCATTTCCTCCCGTATCCTGCTTGCGGGTCATCAGGCCGCGCGAGGGGTCGTAGGCGATGATGGCTCCGGCCAGAAACAGCAGCGTGCATCCGGCGACGACGCCCAGCGACACCCAATCGATCTGACCGTAAAAGGCGAAGCGGATGAGTTCGACCGCGTAGGTGAACGGATTGACGATGCAGATCTTGTAGAGGAGAGGGCTGGCTTCCTGGATGCGCCACAACGGATACAAGGCGGGTGAGGCGAAATAGCCAGGGAATATGACGAAGTTCATGATGCCGGCAAAGTTTTCGAGTTGCTTGATCACCGAGGATAAAAGCATCCCGAGGGCGCAAAGCATCATGCCCGACAGAAACAGCGCCGGCAGCACGAACAGGTAGCCAAGGGGCGGCGCCTTGACGCCCCAGAACCAGGCCACGATCAGGAACGCGTAGACCTGCGCGATCGATACGGCGACGCCGGCGAGCATTTTGGACACCAACAGAAACCAGCGCGGAAACGGGCTGACAAGCAGGGTGCGCATATTGCCCATCTCGCGGTCGTAGACCATCGACAGCGAAGACTGCATGCCTGAGAACAGAAGGATCATGCCGCACAGGCCGGGCGTGATGTAGACCTCGTAAAGGACGTAGGTTTTATAGGGCGGTATGATCGAGACGCCGAGCACCTGGCGAAAGCCGGCGGCGAAGATGAACAGCCAGACGAGCGGCCTGACCAGCGAGGAGATGAAGCGCTCCCGTTGATGCAGGAAACGCAAGCACTCGCGCAGGACGATGCCCTTGAGGCAGACGAGATAGTGGCGCGGACCGAACGCGTCCGACCTCACCGGCGTGACGGAGGCGACCTTTTGCGGCATCGCGGACGTGCTCATGGCGAAATCTCCGCAATGCCGGTCGTCTCGCTGCGGTTGAGCTTCGAGAAGGCGTCGCGGATCGAACCGACGCCGCTGGCCTGGATGAGATCAGACACCGTGCCGCTGGCGACAAGGTTGCCCTGTCGCAGCACGACGGCATGGTCGCTGTCGGCGACTTCGTCAATCAGGTGCGTGGCCCACAGAACGCCGATGCCTTCGGTTTCGACGAGCCTGCGGATGGTGGCCAGGATGCCGGCGCGCGACTGGACGTCGAGACCGACTGTCGCCTCGTCGAGCAGCAGCAGGGAGGGGCGGTGGAGCAGCGCCCTGGCGATTTCGATCCGTCGCATCTGGCCGCCGGAGAGAGAACGGGCCTTGTCATGCTCGCGGCCCTGCATGTCGACCGTTTCGAGCAGGGCGGCGATGCGCTGCCGGGCCTCGCCGCCGCCGATACCGTGCAGCGAGGCGTGGTAGGAGAGGTTCTGGTACACGCTGAGATCGAGGTCGAGCGTACGTGCCTGGAACACGATGCCGACACATCTGAGCGCTTCGCCGGAAGCGCGGCGGATGTCATGGCCGAAGATGCGGATCGATCCATGGCGGGTGTCGTAAAGGTGGCTGATCAGCGAGAACAAGGTCGTCTTGCCCGCCCCGTTGAGGCCGAGCAGCACCGTGAAGGTCGCCGGGGCGATCGAGAAGGACACGTTGTTCAGCGCCCGTTTGGGACCGTAGGAATGGCTGACGCCGACGACGTCGAGCGCCGCCACCTCATTTCCCGACCCGCCTGTCCGTACATGCTGCACGCCCATCACCCTGTTCTCATGTGCGCCCGGTCCTCATTTGCCGGTTTTCATTTGATTGTGATCTTGCCCTTCAGGCCCTTGTCGGCAAGGTCGGCGACGGACCACGTGTATTCGCCGGGGCGCACGGTGTGGAACTGAACCAATATGGTTCCCGCATCGTCGAATTCGAGCCAGGCCGGTGCGCCGGCCATGTGCACCTCGAGATCGTTTATGACGATCTGGTCAATCCAGACGTTGCGCCAGAGATCGGTCATGAACTTGTATTCGAAGCCGCCGTGAGATGTGATCTTCCAGCGATAGCCTTGGCCGGCGACCAGTTCGAAATCCGTCCGATTGACGTCGTAGCTGGATTTGTCCGAGCCCAGGACAAGCTCGGGGAGGTTCTTGCTGGATCGCGTCACCTTCGGGGCATCATCGTCGTCGGCACTGGCCGCGAGCGGGGCAACCGCCAGTCCGACAAGAACGGCGAAGGCAATCATGCGACTGGTCTTCATGGAACGAACTTCCTGGCTTGCCTGGGACATCGCTAGTTCGGCGATATGGCCACGCCCCAGGGCTGCTGGCCGACGGTGAGCGACTGGACCGGTTCATCGGTCGTCGTGTCGATGAAGGTGATGTCGTTCGAGTTGCCGTTCGTGGTGATCAGCGTCTTCTGGTCGGGGGTGAAGGCGAGATGCCAGACGCGCTGGCCGACGAGGATGTATTTTTCCACTTCGTAGGTTTCGGTGTTGATCACCGCGACATGGTTTGCCGGGCCGAGCGCGACATAGGCCTTCTTGCCGTCGGCGGTTATGGCGATGCCGACGGGCTGGATGGTCTCGGCCCGCAATCCGTTGATCGCGAACTGGATTTTCTTCACCACCTGGCGCTTGGCGTTGTCGATGACGCTTACCGTGCCGCCGACCTCGGCGCTGACCCAGATCTGAGAGCCGTCGGGCTTGAATTCGGCGAAGCGCGGGCGTGTATCGACCAGGACGTTGTCGGTCACCTCATGGCTTTGCGTGTCGATGAAATGGGCCATGCTGGTGGTTTCGGAGGTGTTGACCATGGTCTTGCCGTCGGGGCTGACGCCCATGCCTTCCGGCTCGACGCCGACCGGGATCTCCGAGAGCACCGCCTTGCTCGCGACGTCTACGACGGTAACCAGATTGTCGTCCTCGTTGGCGATGTAGAGGGTCTTGCCGTCGGGCGAGAGCACGAACAATTCAGGATCGGGCCCGGAGGGCAGGTCGCCCACGATTTGAAGGCTCGACGTATCGATGATCTGGACCGTGTCGTCGTCGCTGGCGCACAGATAGACGAACTTGCCGTCGGGCGAAATCGTGATGCCGCGCGGCCGCTGCCCGACATCGACGGTCTTGATCACCTTCATCGTCGCCGTGTCGACGACGGTCATGGTGTTGTCCTTCTCGTTGGAGACATAGGCCGTATAGGCCGATGCCGGACCGGCCATGAGGCCGGTCGCGAGAAAGGCGAGTGCACAAGCTCGTCCTTGCACCGATTTTCCTCCCGATTGCTTTTTACTTAAGGGCGCATTTCGTCTCCGGCTGGTCGACGCCGAGCGTGTCTAGCTCGGAAACCTGATGGAGGTAGCCCTCCTGCGGCGAGGTCGAGACGACCGACTTGGCGTCGCTGAGCAGGATCGGCTGGCGCAACTGAAGGTTCCATTTGCGGAAGGTCAGCTTCTGGCCCTTGAAGGCGGCGACCGAGAAATCGTCCGAGCGGATATAGTCGCTGATCTTTTTCGGATCGTCGCCATTGGTGCGCGTGGTGGCTTCGCCGACGGCCCGCACGGCCGTCCAGGCCAACATGTCTTTGGACAACATTCGCCGGCCCGTCGTCCTCAGGAACCGGCTTTGCATCTGGATGCCGCCCCACTGCTCACTCGCGGGATGCCATGACGAGGCGACAAGCCCGGCCGTGCCCGCGACCGGGCGCGGCGTCCAGGTGCGGTAGGGCACATAGGTTCCGAATACCTCGCTCTCGTCGGCGACCAGCACCACGTCGTGCTCCGGCAGGTCCTGCGTGAACACGGAAATCTGCTGCTGGATCTGCGTGGCGCCGGTGTCGGTGCGCCTGGCGGTGCCGGAGTCCTTGAACTCCTTCTCCGCCACGATCTGGCCACCAAAACGGGCAGCCGCGCGGCGCAACGCATCGGCGTAGAGATGGTCCTGCTCATGCGAGCCGTAGAGCAGCACCCAGTTCGGCCATTTCTTCACCATGAGATATTGCGCCAGCGCGTCGGCCAGCATGCTGCGCGTCGGCGCGATGTGGAAGACGTTTATGCGGCAGTCCTCCTCGCGCAGGCTGTCGTCGGTGGCGCCGATGTTGAAGATCAGCACGCCCTTGTCGCGCGCGATGTCGGCGATGGACAGCAATTGCCTGGCCGAGAGGTCCGCTACCACATAGCGGTCGCCCTTGACGATCAGGTCGTCGAATGCCTGAACCACATCGGCGTCCGGCTTTATTTCGGTGATGTCGAGGCTGAATTTCTGGCCGAGGAACGTTCCTGTCGTATTGTTGTCGCCGATCGCCACCTTGGCGCCGGCAACACCCTCGTCCCTTGGCGGCAGGTCGAGCAGGGAAAGCGTCAGCTGCGGCGCGTATGCCCGCAAATAGCCTATCTTGATTTCGGTGATCTTCTTTTCAGGCTTGGCCGTTGCGGCCGGTTGCTTGCTCGCTTCCTGAGCCGGCGCACCGGAAATGTTGGCGGCCAGGAAAAGAAAGCACAAAAAGGTCGTGAGAGTGCTCGGCACCGCGCTCGTCATCGATAACATTACCCACTCTCGTGCCGGGTCCAATCCTATCGGACCGGCGCCAAGCCAAGGTGCCCGCGGAAAACTTAGCGGACGTGTTGGATTTATCAAACCTTGTAAGCTGACCTGCCACTTCTGCTTTAGTCCTATTCGCCGCCGGCAAGGCGGCCGGCGATCAAGTGGATCGCGGCATGCCGAACTGCGCGGAAAGTTCCCGGTCGATCCTCGAGATCAAGCAACGCGTCTATCGGGTGGCCACCTCGAAACAGGTGAAGGGTGGGGGGACCTTGGTAGAATAGACTTATGAGGTAGACCGTTCGATTATTGCTAGCTCACTACGGCTTGGAAACGGTATTTTTGTTGTCTGGCGGACGTCACGTCCGCCGGAACATGAAGTTTTTCGACTGCCTTGGGAGGAGTGCCTCATGAAAACGCGTGCCGCCGTTGCCGTTGCCGCCGGAAAGCCGCTTGAGATCATGGAGGTGGACCTCGAAGG